>NZ_JBFBGK010000014.1:0-107504 GCF_040684615.1 Streptomyces sp. NPDC089919 | reverse complement strand
CCGCGGCGGGGCTGCTGGACGGCCGGCGCGCCACCTCCCACTGGGCGGTCTGCGAGCTGCTGGCCCGCCGCTACCCGGCGGTCCGGGTGGAGCCGAACCCACCGAGGCGGAGACCGCCTCGGCCCAGGCGAAGGCGACCGGGAAGCGCGTCGAACTGCTCTCCCGCCGGACCGAGACCTCCGACACCTGGGCCAACCCCAGCGGCTCCTTCTCGGTGGACCGCTACGGGTCACCGGTCCGCGTCCTGGTGGGCCAGGACTGGGTGCCCACCGACCCCACCCTGGCCTTCGCCCCGGACGGCCGGGTGGTCCCCAAGGCCGGCACGGTCGCCATGACCTTCTCCGGCGGCACCGGCCCGATGGCCACCGTGGTCGAGGACGGCCGCGAGCTGGAGCTGAGCTGGCCCCGGCCGCTGCCCAAGCCGACCCTGAACGGCAACGTCGCCACCTACCCGAACGTCCTCCCGGACGTCGACCTGCAACTGAAGGCGGACGTCGACGGGTTCTCCCAGCTGCTGGTCGTCAAGACCGCCGCCGCGGCCGCCCACCCGGATCTGGCCACCCTCAAGCTCGGCGTCGACACGGTCGGCCTGGCCGTCACCGCCGACGCCACCGGCAACCTGTTCGCCCGCAACCCCGCGGGCCAGGCCGCCTTCGTCAGCCCCGCGCCCATGATGTGGGACTCCACCGGCACCAGCGCGGCCGCCGCCAAGACCGGCGCGGCGGCCAAGGGCGCGGGGTTCGCGGCCCCGGCGGGCGGCGAGGATCCCTTCGAGCGCGCCCCCGGCGCCAAGGACGCGCTGATGGCCACCAAGGTCGTGGGCGGGTCGCTGGAGATCACCCCCGACCGGACCCTGCTCAACGCCCCGGACACCGTCTACCCCGTCTTCATCGACCCGTCCTGGGCCGAGGGCAAGAAGCAGAACTGGACCCGGGTCTCGGAGAAGTACCGCACCAACACCTACTGGAACGCGAACGACGTGGCCCGCGTCGGCTACGAGAGCGAGACCAACGGCCTCTCGCGCTCCTTCTTCCAGATGGACACGTCCAACATCAAGGGCAAGGCCGTCAAGGCCTCCACCTTCCGCATCAAGAACACCTGGTCCTGGTCCTGCCAGCCCAAGGTCGTCCAGCTCTGGCACACCGGCGGCATCAACACGGGCACCAACTGGAACACCCAGCCCGGCAAGTTGTCCATGCTGGACTGGACCGACGAGAGCAAGGGCTGGAAGGGCAGCTCCGACTGCCCCGAGGGCAACCTGGAGTTCGACGTCACCGGCAAGATCCGCGAGGTCGCGGCGGCCGGTGACAACGAGATCACCCTGGGCCTGTACGCCGGCAACGAGGGCGACACCTACGGCTGGAAGAAGTTCGACCCCAAGACGGCCGTGCTCTCCACCGAGTACAACACCGTCCCGGACGTCCCCACGGAGCTGGGCACCAACCCCAACAACCCGCTGATCGGCAACACCGACATCAGCGTCCACGCCCTGGTCAGCGACGCCGACGCGGGCAACCTCCAGGCCCAGTTCCAGGTCTGGCCGGTGGGCAAGGCGCCCGTGGTCGACGAGACGGTCTCCGCCCAGCGCGGCCGGATCGCCACCCTGGCCCTGCCCGACGCGAAGGTCCCCACCGGCTCGTACCAGTGGCGGGTCCGCGCCAAGGACCAGGACGGCGCCTACTCCGCCTGGAGCGCGGTCAAGTCCTTCGAAGTGGACCGGGACCGCCCCAGCGAACGGCCCACCGTGTCCTCCACGGAGTACCCCGACGGCGAGGCGGGCTGGCCCGCCACCACGGGCAAGGCGCGCGTCACCGCGGGCCGCTTCACCTTCGGCGCGGCCGGCGTCGGCGACGTGGTCGCCTACCGCTACCACACCAGCTGGGACCCGCAGGAGCGGGGCGTCAACGTCAGCGGCTCGCCCGGCAGTTCGGCGACCGTCACGATCACCCCGCCCGCCGTCGGCCCCGGCTACGTCTACGCGTACAGCCTCGACCGGGTCGGCAACCGCTCCGACGAGCGCGCCTACCTCCTGTACGCCAACGGCACCGGCGCCAAGGACCGGCCCGGCGACCTCAACGGCGACGGCAACGCCGACGCCTGGTCCCTGGATCCCTCCGGCACCCTGCGCAGCTACCTCGGCCTGGGCACCGGGAAGTTCGGCACCGCCGCCTACGGCGGCGCGGCCCTCCCCGGCGGCCTGATCACCCACCGCGGTGACTGGAACAACGACGGCATCGAGGACCTGCTGGTCCGCCGCTACGACGAGGTGGACAAGAAGCAGAAGCTCTACGTCTACCCCAACACCGGCTACGGCATCGTGCGTCCCGAGGACGCCTACGAACTCACCGTCGCCTGTACCCACTCGGGGGCCGAGGCCGGCGACTGCCAGGGCCCCGGCTCGGACTACTGGCTCGCGGACGACACCCAGATCCTGGCCGTCGACGACCTCTCGGGCGGTCCGCGTTCCCTCAACGGCACCCACGCCCTGGCCGACCTGCTGGTCCGGGAGGACGACAAGCTCTGGCTCTACTACGGCACCGAGAGCCGCTACCTCGACGAGCAGCAGGACCCCATCCAGATCGGCGCCAACTCCTGGCGCGGCACCACCCTCATCGCCCCCGGCGACGCCACCGGCGACGGCATCCCCGACCTGTGGGTGCGCCGGGACGACACCGGTGACGTGTACCAGTACACCGGCCGCAAGACGGCCGACGGGCACTTCGACCTCGGCGCCTGGGGCGAGGCCGCCCAGCCGGTGAAGATCCTCTCCGGGGCCGGCGCCGCCGCGTACCCCGAGCTCTCCTCCAGCACCGACCTCACCGGCGACGGCCGCCCCGACCTCTGGGGGCGCGGCCAGGGCAACTCCCTGACCGTCTGGCCCGGCAAGGGCTCCACCCAGGGCGGCTACACCTTCGACGCGCCGGTCACCGCCGGCTCCACCCACGCCGGCCCCAACCTGGCCAAGGGTGGCCAGGTCACCGCCTCCACCAGCTACGAGGCCGACGGCTGGGGCAGGTCCGCCCTGGTCGACGGCCGGCGGGACTCCGCACCCGGCTCGAACGGCTGGAGCACCAGCACCGCCAGCCCCAACAGCGACCGCACCGAGTCCGTCACCGTGGACCTCGGCGTCCGGCAGCCGCTGGACTCCGTCGACCTCTACCCGCGCAACGACGGCGCCAACACCGGCATGGGCTTCCCCGTCGACTTCACCATCGAGGTCTCCGAGGACGGCACGACCTGGGACGACGTCATCGAGCGCACCGGCTACCCCAGGCCCGGGAACGCCGCCCAGTCCTTCTCCTTCGACACCACCGCCGCCCGGTACGTGAAGGTCACCGGCACCCGCCTGTCCACCGACCCGCACGGCGACTACCACCTCCAGTTCGCCGAACTGGAGGCCTACGGGACGCAGAAGCTCGCCGCCGGCGCGTACAACGTCGCCAAGGGCACGACGGTGAGCGCCACCAGCAGCCACGAAGGGTCCGGCTGGACCCTGAACGGCCTGGTGGACGGCAGCAACACCGGTGGCTGGAGCAGCGACGCGAACACGGCCGCCAGCCACACCGAGTCCGTCACCGTCGACCTGCGCGCGCCGCGCTCGGTCAACTGGATCAACCTGCGCCCGCGCGGCGACGGCGCCAACACCGGCGGCGGCTTCCCGGTGGACTTCACCGTCGAGGTCTCCCCGGACAACACCGCCTGGACCAAGGTCGTCCAGCGGACCGGCTACCCGCGTCCCGACGCCGCAGCGCAGTCCTTCCCCTTCGAGACCCGGCAGATCCGCTACATCCGGGTGACCGGCACCAAGCTCGTCAAGGACCCGCTCGGCGCCTACCGCATGCAGCTCGCCGAGCTGGAGGCCTTCGGCGACCAGGCCTACGACCCCCGGGTCCCGGACCTCGCGGTCGGTACCGCCGTCACCGCCGGCAGCAGCGCCGTCGGCTGGCCGGCCAAGGCCCTCGTCGACGCCGACCCCACCACGGCGTGGAGCAGCGACGCCAACACCGGCGCCGACCACGCCGAGTCCGTGACCGTCGACCTCGGCGCGAGCCAGTCGCTCAACTGGGTCAGCCTGCGCCCGCGGAACGACGGCGCGAACACCGGCCTGGGCTTCCCGGTCGACTTCACCGTCCAGCTCTCGGACGACAACACCACCTGGGGCACCCCGGTCGTCAGCCAGACCGGCTACGCCCGCCCCGGCAACGCCGGCCAGTCCTTCTGGTTCGAGGCGCGCAGCGCCCGCTACATCAAGGTGACCGGCACCAGACTGTCCAAGGATCCCAACGGCCACTACCGGATGCAGCTGGCCGCACTGGAGGCCAGCGGCGGCCGGTACCTGCCGGCCTCCGCCGTCAACTTCGCCAAGGGCGCCCCGGTCACCTCGACCAGCAGCTACGAGGCCGACGGCTTCGCGCGCGCCAACGTCGTGGACGGCAAACGCAGTTCCACCGCCGCATCGCAGGGCTTCAGCAGCAACGGCACCCCCGCCGTCAACCACACCGAGTCCGTCACCGTGGACCTCGGCACCCGGCAGTCGGTGAACTGGGTCAACCTCGCCCCGCGCGGCGGCCCGCCGGAGAGCAGCGTCGGCTACAGCTTCCCGGTCGACTTCACCCTCGAGGTCTCGGAAGACAACACCACCTGGACCAAGGTCGCCCAGCGGACCGGCTACCCCCGCCCCGGCGGCGCCGTCCAGCCCTTCCCCTTCAACGCCCGCGCCGCGCGGTACGTCAAGCTCAACGCGACCGGGTTGCAGGCGCCCGGGGACTACCGGCTCCAGCTGGCCGAGTTCGAGGTGTACGGCTCCAAGGCCTTCAACTCGGCAGCACCCAACCTGGCGTTGGGGGCCGCGGTCACGGCCAGCAGCAGCTACCTGAACCCGACGTGGAGCCCCGGCGGACTGGTCGACGCCAACCCCGCCACCGGCTGGAGCAGTTCGAACTCCCTCGGCACCGACCACACCGAGTGGGTGAGCGCCGACCTGGGCACCGTACAGAGCCTCAACTGGCTCACCCTGCGGCCGCGTACGGACGGCGCCGACGCCGGCAACGGCTTCCCCGTCGACTTCGTCGTGGAGGTCTCGCAGGACGGCACGACCTGGACGAAGGTCGCCCAGCGCACCGGCTACCCCAAGCCCGACGCCGCCCCGCAGCACTTCCTCTTCGAGCCGCGACCCGGCCGGTACGTCCGGATCACCGGAACGAAGCTGGGCACGGACAGCAAGGGCGAGTACCACATGCAGTTCAGCGGGCTGGAGGCCTACAGCGGCAAGTCCCTGCCCCGGCTGAGCCGCAACGTCGCGCGGGGCGCGGCGGTGACGGTCAGCAGCAGCTACCAGGGACCCGGCTGGACGGCGGCGGCCCTCACCGACGGGAACCCGTCGGCGCTGCCCGGCCTGCAGGGCTGGAGCAGTGACGCGACCCCGGCGGTCGACCACCAGGAGTGGGTCAAGGTGGACCTCGGCGCCTCGCTGCCGGTGGGCTGGATCAACCTCTACCCGCGCAACGACGGCGCCGCCAACACCGGCACCGGCTTCCCCGCCGACCTCGTCGTGGAGGTCTCGCAGGATGGCACGAGCTGGACGAAGGTCGCCCAGCGCACCGGCTACCCCAAGCCCGGCAACGCCGTGCAGCAGTTCCCCTTCCCGACCCAGAACGCCCGCTACATCCGGGTGACCGGCAACAAGCTCGGCACGGACTCTAACGGGCACTACCGCATGCAGCTCGTCGAACTGGAGGCGTACGACCCGGCGGCCACCTCGTAGCCCGCCGTTGCAGCACACCCTGCGGGGCCGCCGGTGCGACCGGCGGCCCCGCAGGTGCGTTCACCCTCATCCCATTGCAACGGAATGCCGCAGTCTGTTGCGTTACCGCCAATCTCAACGCAACGAAAATATGCGCATTGAGCTTTGCTTATAGCGCACATGATCGCAAATTGCGTTGCCGCACCCTCGAATGCAACATAGCGTTTCCTCGTAACGAAACAACAAGTGAGTGCAGTGACCGACGGGGTGGGGATCATGGCGGCGGGGATCGTGACGGCGGCACCGGGGCGGCGATCAGCGGGGCCCGGGGCCGTCGGGGCGTTCGCCCGCTTCGCCGTCTGTGGCGGGGGAGTGGGCCTCGCCTCCAGCTTCGCCGTGACGGCCCTCGCGGCCCGGCTGCCCTGGGGCCTGGCCAACGCCCTGGTGACCGTGGCCGGCACGCTGCTCGCCACCGAGCTGCACGCCCGCTTCTCCTTCGGCGCGGGCGCCCGCGCGACCTGGCGCCAGCACGCGCAGTCCGCCGGGTCCGCGGCCGCCGGCTACGCGCTGACCTGCCTGGCGATGCTGCTCCTGCACCACCTGGTGGCCACCCCCGGGGCGACCCTGCAGCAGGCCGTCTACCTGACCGCCTCCGCCCTCTCCGGCCTCGCCCGCTTCGCCCTCCTCCGCCTGCTCGTCTTCACCCGCCCCCACCACCCCGCCCCCCTCCACCCCGTTCCCACCCCCACCGTCACCCCGCCCCACCTCGTCCGGGCGGCCTGAACCGGCCCGAGTCCGCGACCCGACCCGCCCGCCGGGCGGCGCCGGTCACCCGTCGGCGGGGCGTTCGGGTCCGCGCGGCAGGAGGAGCGGGGTGGCGAGGAGGGCGGTGCCGGCGAGGGCCAGGGCGGTGCGGGGGCCTAGGAGCGCGCCGACCAGGCCGCCGGCGGCGGTCAGTACGGCGGTCGCGGCCTTGGTCGTCACCGACCAGGCGGTGAGCGTACGGGCGACCCGCTCGGTGGCCGTGCGCTCCAGGCGGTAGGTGGCCGAGACGGGATTGAAGACCCCGCAGCAGAAGATGAGCCCCAGCTCCACACCGATGACCAGCAGCAGCCCACCGGTCCCCGGTCCGACGAAGGCCAGCCCCACCGGCCACACCGCACGCAGCGCCCCCGCCACGACCAGCACCCGGTGCTGCCCGAAGCGGCCCGCCAGCGGCCGGGCCAGCCGCGAGCCGATCAGCCCGCCGACGGAGGGCAGGGCGAAGGCCAGGCCGTACTGCCAGGGCGCGAAGCCGAGCCGGCCCAGCATGAGCACGGCCAGCAGCGGCTCGGCGGCCATCACCAGGCCGTTGAAGAGCGCGGTGTTCAGCAGCAGTCGCCGCAGCACCGGATCGGCCCGGATGAACCGCCAGCCGTCGAGCAGGTCCCCCGCCCGCAACCGCTCGGCCGGACGCCGCCCGGCCTCCGGCTCGGCCCCGCCCGAGGCCCGGATGCCCAGGGCCGAGAGCAGGTAGCTGACCGCATCGGCCACCACTGTCGTCACCGGCCCCAACAGGCCGATCAGAGCGCCCCCGAGCGGCGGTCCGACGATCGTGGTCGTCCAGGCCGTGGACTCGAACCGGGCATTGGCGACCAGCAGGTCCTCGGCCGGCAGCAGCGTCTTGAGGTACGCCCCGGACGCCGCGCGGAAGGAGATGTCGGCCGCCGCGACCACCACCGACACCAGCAGCAGCTGCACGAGACTGAGCGCGCCCAGCGCGTAGGCGAGCGGGATCGTCAGCAGCGCCGCGCACCGCAGCAGGTCGGCCCCGACCAGCACCGCCCGCTTGCGCCGGAACTCCACCCACGGCCCCAGCGGCACCGCCACGGCCGCACCCACCGCGGTCGCCACCGCGGGCAGCGCCGCGACCTCGGCCGGCCCGGCGTGCAGCACCTGGATGGCGATCACCGGGAACGCACCGAAGGCGAGCCAGGTCCCGAGCGCACTGGTCGCATACGCCCCCCACAGCCACCCGAAACTCCGCCCGAGTGACCTTCCGCTGCCCCGCCCGACGGGGGTGACCGTGCTGCCCATGCCGCAAGGACTACCAGGCGGGTCTGACAACGCTCCGTTCCCGGGACGCGACGACGGTGGATGATGTCGGAGAGCGTCGCCCTGTACCCCTATGACACCTGACCGAGCCGTCCTCAGGCTCTCGGCAGCCCCCGAGCCGTAGACGCACCCACCCCCGACCCCACACCCCGGGGAACCCGCCGGGTCCTTCCGTTCGTCACTGATCACGAGGGTCGCCCGCCCCGGCGCGGCCCCGTCCGAGGAAGGGGACCGGCATGGCGCACGAACAGCCGACGCCCGGCACGCTCGAGACCACGACCGCCGACGGCCGCCGGATGACGCTGTCGCTGCCCGCGACCGGCGCCGCCTGGGCCGCCGACGGGATCGACGCCCTGCGCTTCGTCCCGGCCACGCACACCGGTCAGGGACCGGAGCCGCAGCCGCTCCCCGAACAGCCCTCGCTGACCATGGAGACGGCCCTCCTCGGGATCGGCGCCTGAGCCGGGCGCGGCCGACCGGAGGGGTCGCTCAGGGTCCGGCCGAGAGCCGGCGGAAGCGTTCGGGGAGGGCGCGGAGCCAGGCCGCGCGGTCCTGGGCCACTTCGCGCAGGCGGGTTTCGGGGGAGCGGGCCACGAGGTGGCCCAGGTAGCGCTCGTGGAAGCGGGCGTGTTCCTGGTGGAGGGTGCGCAGGGCGCGGGCCGTGCGGGCGGGGTCGGCGCCGGAGAGCCGGGCCAGCGCCGGGGCGTGCTGCTTCCAGCGACCCTCCACCGCCTGCCGCAGGAGGGCCGTCAGCTCGGCCGTCCGGTCCAGGACGGCGCGCAGCTGTTCGGAGCGCAGCCCCAGGGCGTCCGCGAGCAGGAGGGTCTGCCGGTCGTCGCCGGACCAGCGGTGCTCGGCCTCGGCGCGCGCGTACGCCTCGGGCGGCATCCCGACCCGGCGCGCGAGCCGGTCCGCGGTGAACTGCCGGGCCAGCCGGTACTCGCGCAAGGTGGCCGGGTTCCGGCCCATGAGGACCGCGACCGGACACCACAACGCGTCGGCGAGCGCGAGGAGTTCGGTCTCGGACGGAACCTCCCGGCCCGACTCCCACGCCGAGACCGTCTCCGCGGTCCGGTGCACCCCCAACTGGTGCATGTGGAAGGCCACCTGGTGGAGCGTCAGGCCCACGCGCACCCGGGCCTGACCGGCCTCGTACGCGGAGAAGGGCGGGTACGGCGCTCCGGGCGGGTACGCGGGCCCGGGTGGGCCGGTCGGCGGGGGGAAGGGCATCGCGGGTCACCAGGCCGGAGCGGGGGTCCGGTCCCCGTCCGGACCGGCCAGGCCGTCCCAGTCGACCTCCTCGAACGCGCCGCGGTCGGCCCGGGTACGGAAGAACAGGTTCAGCAGCACCGCACTCAGGCTGCCCAGCGTGATGCCGCTGCCCAGGACCGCCCGCACCTCGGTGGGCAGCCGGTCGAAGAACGGGCCGACGACCGTCGGGAGCATCGCCGCGCCCAGACTCACCGCCAGGATCAGGGCGTTGCGCTCCTGCCGCAGGTCCGCCCTGCCCAGGATCTGGATGCCGACCGTGGCCACCATGCCGAACATCGCCACCGCCGCCCCGCCGAGGACCGGGTGCGGGACCGATGCCACCACCGCGCCGGCCTTGGGCACCAGCCCCAGCGCGACCATCAGGACGCCCGCCGCGACCACGACGAACCGGCTGGTCACCCGGGAGATCCTGACCAGGCCGATGTTCTCGGCGAAGGCCACGTACGGGAAGGAGTTGAGCACCCCGCCGAGCACGGTGGCCAGCCCGTCGGCGCGCAGGGCCCGGCCGACCGTCTCGCCGTCGACGTCCCGGCCGGTGATCTCGCCCATCGCGTACACGTCGCCGGTGGTCTCCACCATGGTGATCATCATGACCACGACCATGGCCAGGACGGGGAAGACCGAGAAGTGCGGCAGCCCGTAGTGGAAGGGGGTGCTGACGCCCAGCCACCCGGCCTGGCCGACGGCCCCGAGGTCGGCGTCGCCGAGCAGCCAGGCCACGGCCGTGCCCCCGACCAGGCCGAGCAGGACGGCGACGCTGCCCAGGAACGGCCCGCCGAACCGGGTCACGAGCAGGATGAAGAGCAGGGTCCCGCCGGCGTACGCGAGGTGGGAGGGGGCGCCGTAGGACGGGCCGCCGATCAGGTCCGCGCCGCCGCCGACGTCCTGGAGGGCCACCGGGATGAGCGTGACGCCGATGACGGTCAGCAGGGTGCCGGTGACGATCGGCGGGAAGTAGGGGGCCAGGCGCCCGGCGAAGGGCGCGAGCAGGAAGGTGGCCACCCCGGCGGTGATCACCGCGCCGTAGACGACCAGCAGCCCGGCGGTGCCGCCGCCCGCGCCCTGGCCGATGGCGATCATCGGGGAGACGGCGGTGAAGGTCGCGCCCTGGACGAGCGGCAGCCGCGCGCCGATCCGCCAGAAGCCCCAGGCCTGGATGACCGTGGCGATGCCGGCGGTGACCAGGTCCGCGTTGATCAGGTACACGAGCTCCTGGCGGGACAGCCCGAGGCTGTTGCCGAGCAGGACGGGGACCAGTACGGCCCCGGCGTAGAAGGCGAGTACGTGCTGGAAGCCGTAGAGCGCGAGCCGGGGGAGCGGGGGCACCTCGTCGACGGGGTGGACCTCGGTGCGGGGGGTGCGGGGTGTGTGGCGCGCGGCCAGGGGTGCCATTTCTCTGCCTTGCCTGAGGTAGGTGAATGAGAAGGGGCCGCGACGGTGCGCCGCATCACGGGTGCGGGGCGGGGGCGTCGCGGGGAGGCCTCGGCGGAGGGTGCGGCCGGCCGCGCGGATGGGGCGGGCGAGGGGACGGCCGAGCGCACGGGATTGCCGGTGCGCGGCCGGGAGCCGAGGCGGAACGAACCGTTCCACGGCCCGAAGGAGGCTGATCCTTGCGGATCACGGTGGCGGGGCGCAAGGTCTGGGAGTGATGTTTTGAAATCAAAACCCGTAGGTAACGTGCGAATCGACGGAAGATACAGCCCTCGGGGCCTGATTTCTTTGGCGTTGTCGACGAATGCCGGCTCAGGGAGCCGGGCGTTCGCCGCCGAGGAGGGCCCGGCCCAGGGGTGTGAGGGCGTGCCGGACTGCGTTGCCCGCGCGGTCGGTGGTCAGCAGGCCGGCGGCCCGCAGGACCGTGGCGTGATGGCTCGCGGTCGCCGCTGAGGTGCCGGTGCGCCGCCCCAACTCCCCGGTACTCGTCGGGCTTTCGGCGGCCCGCAGCACGCGGGCCCGGGTGCCGCCGAGCAGCGCGCCGAGGGTGTCGTCCCGGCCCGGCGCGGCGGCCGGCGCCCAGACCCTGCCGTACGCGGCGAGGTCCCGGGCGACCGGGTAGCGCAGCACCAGCGGCCGGTCCGGCTCGGCGTTGTCGACCAGGGCCAGCGGCCGCGGCCAGAAGAACGTCGGCACGAGCAGCAGGCCCTGCCCGCCGAGCCGCAGGTCCGCGTCGGTCTCGCAGGGGACGTGCAGGACCGGCGGCGCCCACCGCACCCCGGGGTGCAGGCCGGCGAGCAGCCCGTCCACCCCCGCGTCGGCCAGGTCCAGCGCGCGCCCGGTGCGGTCGGTGTGCACGGCGGCCGCGATCTGCGCCCAGTACGGCGCCACGGCCACGGCGTGGTAGGCGGTCAGGGCCTCGCGGACCGCCGTCCGCCACCCGGCGTCGCCCCGGTGCAGCTCGTGGATCCAGCGCGGCGCGCGCGGGTGCAGCAGCGCGGTGGCGCGCAGGTCGGCGGTCCACTGGCGGCGGGGCAGCGACCAGGTGTGGTCGATGCTGTCCGCGAGGGAGTCGGTGGCGGCGTGCGTGAAGACCTCCGGCACGTACTCGCCGGCCCCGGCGGGGGCCAGTTCGAACAGCGGCCGCATCGAGGCGTGCAGGTCGCTGCGCGTGCGCTCGCGCCAGCCCGAGAGGGCGACCCCGCCCGGCCCGCCGTCCTGGAGCACCGGCAGGCTGAGCACGGTCTCGGCGAGCGGATCGGGGAGCCTCGCCAGACGCACCCGCGCCAGGTCCTCAGCGGTGAAGTGGACGCGCAGCACGAGTTCTTCTCCCGGAGGCGCCGGACCTCTGCGAGGTCCGGCGGGGCGGCTCCGGTCACGGGGGTGGCCGGCGGCGGTGATCACCGGCACGCTAGCCGCCCGGCCCGCCGTCCGCGGGCCTGCGCCGACGAACTGGCCGACGGATGGCGCCCGGTGGGTGCCCGGTGTCCGGATTCGACGCAGCTCGAAGGGTGTTGTCCGCCCCATCGGCGGGCGGTGAGACTGAGCGGGCCGGGGCGGTGGACGCGGGGGAGCAGGGACGGGCCCGCCGCCCCGGCCGGGTCGGGTGCGGAGCCCGTAGAGTCCCGCCCGTGAGAGAAGACCAGGACGAGACCAGGGCGGCCTACGACGGGGTCGTCGAGCTCTACGCGTCGTTGTTCGCTGACCGGCTGGAGACGCAGCCGTTCGCCCGGAACATGATCGCCACTTTCGCCGAGCTGGTCCGCGGGACGGGCCACCCGCGGGCCGCGGACGTCGGCTGCGGGCCGGGCCATCTGACCGCCATGCTCGCCGAGTCGGGGTTGGAGGCCACTGGGTTCGACCTCTCCCCGGGCATGGTCGCGCACGCCCGGCGGGCCCATCCGGCGCTGCGGTTCCACGAGGCGCGGATGGAGGCGCTGCCGGTCGGGGACGGTGCCCTCGGCGGGGTGCTGGCGCACTACTCGATGATCCACACCCCGCCGGACGAGCTGCCCGGGGTCCTCGCCGAGCAGGTGCGGGTGCTGGCACCCGGGGGCGTCTTGATGGTCTCGTTCTTCGGGACCGGCGGGACGCAGCCGGTCCGCTTCGACCACAAGGTGACGCCCGCCTACGCCTGGCCGCCGGACCGGTTCGCCGAGCTGCTGGCCGGGGCCGGCCTCGACCCCTTCGCCCGGCTGCTCCACGACCCGGCCTCCGAGCGCGGCTACCTCGACACCCACCTGCTGGCGCGCCGCCCCCGCCTGCCTGAGTAGTCGTACTCAGGCGGGCCCGGGCGCCTGCTGCCAGGATCCCCGGTATGACGCGAGAACGACGGGCCCTGACGGCCCTTCACCTCCTGCTGGTCTGGGCGGCGATGGCGGTGGCGGTCCCGGTGTTGGGCATGGCGCTGTTCACGGCGGGCTGGGCCGGTGGGGGCGGCGCGGCCGCGGTGTTCGCCCTGATCGGCGTGCCGTTGACGGTGGGACTGCTGGCGGTGGCCGGGGCACCGGCCCGGACCGCGGTGCCCTGGTGCGACACCGTGTCGCGGCGGCTCGGCTGGGCGGTCTCGGTCTTCGCGCTGGGCACCGCCGGCGCGCTGGCCGGAGTGGCCGCCTGGGACGCGGGGGTGGACCTCGGCGGCGACGGCACCCGCATCGCGCTGGTGGGCCTGCCCTACGCGGTGGCGGCCGCGCTGTTCGTACCGGGCCGGGCGGTGCGGCTGGGCGGGGTGGCCGTGCTGGCCGCGGGGGTGGCGTACGGGGGCTTCCTCGGCCCCGCGCAGGCGCGGGAGCGCCGGGACGCGGCGGACCTGGCCCGGCTGCGGGAGCACGCCGAACTGCAGTACCTGGCGCCCGCGCCGCCCGGCATGGCGGTGAGCCGGGCGGAGGTGGGCCCGGCGTCCTTCGGCGTCGACTACCGTCCCGTCCGGCAGGACGTGCCCGGCTACGTGGGGCTCGTCCTGCGCCCGCCCACCGTCCCGGCGCCGCGCTGCGCCGACCTGGCCGCCGCGGGGAGGAGCTGCACCGTCGGTGCACACGGTGAGCTCGTCCTGGTCACCCGGCTTCCCGGCGGCGTCCGTGACGTCACGCTGATCCGCCGCCACGGGCGGGCCGAGGCGGAGGTGAGCAGCCAGAGCCTCGACGAGCGCGGCCTGCGCCGACTCCTGGACGGCCTGCACCCGCTCACCGATGCCGAACTGGGGTCTCTGGTAAGGGAGAAGAAGGTCGACGACCGGTTGTGAGCTGCCCCGGGCGGGAGGTCAGGTCCTGGGCGTCCGCGGGTACGCCCCCGCCCGGGCGGCCGCGGCCGCGGCCCGGGCGGCGCGCTCGGCGGCCGGGCCGTCGAGCGGGGCCGCGGTGGTGAGGAGCCGGTAGTAGAGCGGCGCGGAGACGGCCCGGATCACCTCCGGCGCGTCGGTGTCCTCGGGCAACTCGCCTCGTAGCACGGCCTGTTCGACACAGGGTGTCCACTCCGCCACCCGGACCTCGTAGAAGTGGTGCAGGGCTTCGGCCGCCCCGGCGTCGGTGGTCGCGGCGGCGATCACGGCCTTGAAGAGCGGGCCTTGGCGGGGGTCCGCGAGGGCGCCGGCCACCAGGCGGGCGTTGGCGAGCAGGTCCCCGTCCAGCGAGCCCGTGTCGCTGCGCGGGAGAGAGGTCTCGGCCATGTCGGTGAGCAGGTCGGCGACGAGCGCCGCGGGCGTGCCCCAGCGCCGGTAGACGGTGGTCTTGCCCACCTCGGCGCGGCGGGCCACCTCGGCGAGGTCGAGCCGGTCGAAGCCGGCCTCGACCAGCAGGTCACCTCCTGCCCGCAGCACGGACGCCCGGACGCGGGCCGTGCGGCCGCCCGGCCGGACGGTGCCGGGGTCCTTCTCCTCGGCCGTCATAACGGGACTCCAGTTCCATTAGGTGCGCACTCCTGTTACGGTGAGGACAGCTTAACGGGTCCATGGGCCCATTAAGAACTCGCGCGGTCCTGTCGTACCCCCAGTACCCCCAGGAGGGAACCGTCATGGAACACAGGCAGTTGGGCACGTCCGGCCTCGAGGTCCCGGTCCTCAGCTTCGGCGCGGGCACCTTCGGCGGCAGCGGCCCGCTCTTCGGGGCCTGGGGCAGCACCGACACCCGCCAGGCGCGCCGGATGGTCGACATCGCCCTGGACGCCGGCATCACCCTCTTCGACACCGCCGACGTCTACTCGGCCGGCGCGTCGGAGACGGTGCTCGGCGAGGCGGTCAAGGGCCGCCGCGACCGGGTCCTGATCTCCACCAAGGCCGGCCTGCCGACCGGCCCGGGCCCCGGGGAGGCCGGCACCTCGGGCGCCCGGCTGGTCCGCGCCGTGGAGGACGCCCTGCGCCGGCTGGGCACCGACCGCATCGACCTCTTCCAGCTGCACGCCTTCGACGCGGCGGTCCCGGTCGAGGAGGTGCTGGCCGCGCTGGGCCGGCTCGTCGAGGACGGCAAGGTCCGCCACACCGGCGTCTCCAACTTCGCCGGCTGGCAGCTGATGAAGTCGCTGGCCGCAGCCGAACGGCACGGCCTGCCGCGGTACGCCGCCCACCAGGTCTACTACTCGCTGGTCGGCCGCGACTACGAGTGGGAGCTGATGCCGCTCGCCCGGGACCAGGGCGTGGGCGCCCTGGTCTGGAGCCCGTTGGGCTGGGGGCGCCTCACCGGCAGGATCCGCCGGGACCGCCCGCTGCCCGCCGGGAGCCGCCTGCACCGGACCGCGGAGTACGGACCGCCGGTCGCCGAGGACCTGCTCCACGATGTGGTGGACGCGCTGGACGAGATCGCCCGCGAGACCGGGCGGACCGTCCCCCAGATCGCCCTGAACTGGCTGTTGCGGCGGCCCACCGTCAGCTCCGTGATCATCGGCGCCCGCGACGAGGAGCAACTGCGCCAGAACCTCGGCGCCGTCGGCTGGGAACTCACCGCGGAGCAGGTCGCCCGGCTGGACGCCGCGAGCCACCGCCCCGCGCCGTACCCGTACTTCCCGTACGAGCGCCAGGAGGGCTTCGCCCGCCTCAACCCGCCGATGGTGCCCGCCCCGGGCCCGCGGTGACGGGCGTCCGGTGCCCGACCGGACGAACGCCGACGGGCGCCCCCACGCGGGGGCGCCCGTCGTGACGCGGCGTCAGGCGGCGCCCTCCATCAGGGCCTGGATCAACGTCCGCTGGTCCTCGGAGAGATAGGGGTCCTGGAGGTCGATCGCCTCGTCGTCCACGGTGATCCGGTAGTGGAAGCCGTCCGGCCTCGGCGCGACGGCGCGGTGCGCCAGCTCCTCCCACCGCTCGGCGTCGCGCAGGCCCCGGGTGTCCAGTTCACGCGCCTTCTCGACGCCGGCGAAACCTCCGGAGCGGGTGACGGTGATCAGCATGGTGATGTCCTCCTCGGTTCGGCGCGGCCCGGTGCGGCGCCGTACGACCCCCCGTCCGGCGGCCCGCCACCGCGGCGGCGCCACCACGACCGCGGCTGCCCCCGATCCCGCCCCACGCACCTCCCACCGCCCCCACGGCCCCCGATCGTCCGGAAACCACCCCTCCCTGGCCGAGGCCCGTCCCTCGGAGCGCCGCCGGAGGTCTCGCCCCGGTCGGGCGCCCTGCGACTCTCCGTGGGATCCGGATGGCGAATTGGGGTGCGCGATGCGGCAGCGGCGTACCGTGCCGGGGGTGACGGACGCGACGCGAGAAGATGCTCTGACGGCAGTGCTGCCTGGTCTGTCCGACGCGTTCGGGCTGGGCGCGGTGAGTGATCGGCGGTTCCTTGCCCACGGCCTGATGAACCGGAACTGGCGGCTTGTGACCGCTGCTGGAGTGTTCGCGCTCAAGGAGATCACCGACGTTCCCTTGCCCAAGGTCCGCAGGAACCTTGCGGTGCTCGTGGATCTGGCTCGCGAGGGCATCCCCGTGCCGGCGCCGCTGAGCGCGGCCGACGGTGACCTCGTGGCGGAAGTCGGTGGTCATGGCTACTGCGTCCTGCCGTGGGTGGACGGCGAGCACCTTCAAGGGACGGATCTCCGGCTCGACCAGGTGCGCGATCTCGGTGCTCTGCTGGGCCGCCTCCACGAGGGCTTGCGGCGGCATGGTCCCGGCCCAGTCCCCGAGCAGGCGCCGGTGGCGAAGGTCCGCGCTGTGACCGAGGCCGACCGTGCGGCTGCTGGTCTCCAGAGCCGCTTGCCGTCCGCTCCGGTGACGGACTTCGACAAGGCCGCCGCCGAGGCCCTGCGCGACCGCCGCGGCCTCCTCGCCCGGTACGCCGACGCCCGGCCGGACGGCGAGGTGCCGGCCGGGCCCTACGGGTGGACGCACGGTGATTTCCAGTACCGCAATCTGCTGCGCCGCGACGGCCAGGTGGTGGCGGTCCTGGACTGGGACCGGCTCGGGGTCCGGCCGTACGGGGAGGAGGTCGCACGGACCGCGCAGGTGCAGTTCGGGGCAGGTGGTGTCTTCGACCTCGACCGTGTTGCCGCGTTCTGCGCCGGCTACCGGTCCGGGATCGATCTGTCGGAGGAGGACCTCGCCGACGCCGTGAAGCGGCTGTGGTGGAAGCGGCTGACCGACTTCTGGCAGCTGGAGTTCTACCTCGACCGCCAGGACCCCACCTTCGGCGAGATGTTCCTGACGGACGAGGCGCTGCTGAACTGGTGGACCGATCGCGCCGACGAGGTGCAGGCCGCCTACGCGGCCCGTTAGCCGGCGGCAGCCGGCCGCGGCTCCGAAGGCGGTGTCTGACGGAGCGTGAGCTTCCTACTCCGTCAGGAAGGTGGTGAGGGTGGTGGCCACCGCTGTGGGGTTTTCGAGTTGGGGGTAGTGGCCGGTGGGGGGTGGGGTGGTGAGTTCTTCGATGTGGGCGTGGGGGAGGCGGGTGCGGAGGCGGGGGAGGACGTGGGCGCCGCTGATGGGGTCGGCGGGGCCCCAGACGAAGAGGGTGGGGCCCGGGAAGGACTCCAGGGCGCCGGTCCAGCGGTCGGCGTGGCGGCGGCGTTCGTCGAGGTAGCCGAGGAGCCGGGGGGCGAGGAGGTGGCCGTCGGACCGGTGGAGCGAGGTCCACAGGTCGTCGAGGTCCGCCTCGGCCACCTCGCGTCCCAGGACGTTCCGCAGGGTCGAGCCGAAGCGGCGGCGGGTGGTGAGCCGGGCCAGCAGGGGGCCGAGCGGGCCGTGCAGCAGGCGTTGCAGGAGCACCGGCCGGTGCAGGTCCGGGTAGAGGCCGCCGTTGAGCCAGGCCATCCGGGTGATCCGGGACGGGTCCCGGGCCAGGAGCTCCTGGCCGACGCTGACGCCGTAGTCGTGCGCCACCAGGGCGGTGGATCCGATGCCGTGCTGCCGCCACACCTCCTCGACGAGTGAGGCCTGTTCGAGGAGGGAGTACGCGTGCCGCCGCGGCTTGTCGCTCTCGCCGAAGCCCAGCAGGTCCAGGGTGGTGACCCGCAGCCCGGCCGCCGCGAGCGCGGGCACGACGGCCGCCCAGTCGTGGGAGGAGGTCGGGAAGCCGTGGATCAGGGTCACCGGCGGCCCGTCCGCCGGACCGTCCTGGCGTACGAAGATCCGGTGGCCGCCGACCCGGACGTGCGTCCCGCCGGCCGTCCACCGGTCCAGCGGCGGCAGTGCCCGGCCGCCCTGGCCGCCGCCCCGGCGCCCGGTCACGAGGCGGCCCCCGGGGCGTGCAGCCGGTCCAGGCCGTGCAGCAGCGTGCTCAGTCCGAACGCGAACTCCTCTTCACTGTCGAGGGAGTTGAGCAGTTCGGCGTGGCCGTGGACCACCGGATGGGTGAGCGGCGACAGGGAGGTGAACAGGCCGGTCATGGCGGCGCGTTGGGCGGGGGTGCGGGCCGCGCCGCCGGCGTCGAGCACCGCGGCGCCGATCACGAAGTGGGTGACCATGAGGTAGACGTGCACGGCCGCGCGCGGCGGCCACCCCTGGTCGAGCAGCTGGCCGAGGGCGTGCTCGCGGGCCCGCATCGCGTGCGGCCCCAGCAACTGCCCGTTGGTCAGCAGCGGGACGACCGCCGGGTGGGCGGCCAGGACCCGCCGGAACTCCCGCGCGCCGTCCTCCAGGCCGCTGCGCCAGTCGCCGTCGAGGACGGGCAGCCGGATCTCGCCGAGCATGTGGTCGACGGTCTCGATCAACAGCTCCTCGCGGCTGGCCACATGGCGGTAGAGGGAGGTGTGCCGCACCTGGAGGTGGTCCCCGAGCCGCCGCATGGTGAGGGCGTCGGTCCCCTCCCGGTCGGCGAGTTCGAGGGCGGCGGCGGTGATGCGGTCCAGGGTGAGCCCGCCCGGCCGCGGCCGGCGCCGGCCGCGCTCGGCGTAGCGGGCCTGCCACCAGGCCGGCGAGCCGGCTTCGGGAGCGGGGGCGGTGGCCGGTGCAAGGGGTGCGGGTGCGGGTGCCATGGTGCCGGCCACGCTACTCGAACAGGTCGGGGTCGGTGCGGACGATCTCGTCCCACAGCGGCTGGAAGGAGAACCAGCCAGCCAACGGGAAGCCGGTCTGCTCGCGGGTGTGCCGGGCGGCCTCGGGGGCGATCAGCCGCGGGGTGCCGGCGGCCTCGGCGAGCAGCTGGGCCTGCGCGCTGCGCTCCATGGAGACGAACCACCAGGCCGCCTCGTCCACCGATTCGCCGACGGTGAAGATGCCGTGGTTCTGGTGGATGACGGCCTTGTGGGCGCCCAGGCTCGCGGCGAGCTGCCGGCCCGACTCCTCCTCGACCACCACGGCCCCCGCGTCGTCGCGGTGCAGGGTGTGCTGCTCGTAGACGGCGCAGGCGTCCTGGGTGATCGGGTCCAGCAGCCGGCCCAGGCTGGCGAAGGCCTTGCCGTGCAGGGCGTGCGCGTGGCAGGCCGCCACGATGTCGGGGCGGGCGGCGTGCAGGGCGGAGTGGATCACGAAACCGGCCCGGTTCACCGGCCGCCGGCCGTGGCGCACCTGCCCCTCGTGGTCGACCAGGATCAGGTCCGAGACCCGGACGTGCCGGAAGGACATCCCGAAGGGGTTGACCCAGAACATGTCCGGGTACTCCGGGTCGCGGACGGTGATGTGGCCCGCGACGCCTTCGGAGAAGCCCAGTCGGCCGAAGACCCGGCAGGCCCCGGCGAGCCGCTGCTTGCGGTGCTCGCGTTCGTCCTCGGGCCGCTCGAACTGCGGCGGCAGGTTCAGCTCCAGGTCCTGCTGCTCCGGGATGAAAGCACTGCTCACGGCCTCGTCACTCGATGCGTTCCGCACGCCCGCCCCTCGCCCTCTCTCGCGCCACTCTTGCGTCCACTGGACGCACACAATGCGGCCACTGGACGCAAAAAGCAAGAGTCCGGCGAGGGCGCCCGGCGCGGGCGGCGGGCCGGGCGGAATTCGCGTGACAGTGCCGCGGCCGGTCTGGAACGCTGCCGGAGGCCGACGTCCGGCCTGGTCACGAGCACCGCACGGAGCGGCGGGGGAAGGGCGATCCATGACGTTCACGGGGGAAGTGCCGTGCCTGGAAGGCGACCTGGTGCGCCTGGAGCCGCTGGCGCTGCGGCACGCCGCGGATCTGGCCGCGGCAGGGGAGCAGGACCGCAGCTCCTACGGCCTCACCTGGGTACCTTCCGCCGCCGAGGCGCGGGGCTACGTCGAGGCCCAGCTCGCCCGGGCCGCCGCGGGCACGCTGCGCCCCTACGCGCAGGTGGACCGCGCCTCGGGCCGGGTGGTCGGCGCCACGGCCTTCTGGGAACCGCGCTGTTGGCTGCCGGACGGCCGGCTGTCCGCCGTCGAGGTCGGCTTCACCTGGCTCGCGGCCTCGGCGCAGGGTACGGGGATCAACGCCGAGGCCAAGTACCTGTTGTTCCGGCACGCCTTCGAGACCTGGGGCGTGGCCCGCGTCGACCTGAAGACCGATGCGCGCAACGCCCGCTCGCGCGCCGCGATCGAGGGCGTGGGCGCCCGCTTCGAGGGCGTGCTGCGCAACTGGTCCCGCTCGTGGGCGCCGGGCGAGGAGGGCCGGCTCCGCGACTCCGCGATCTTCTCGATCACCGCGCAGGAATGGCCGCAGTGCCGGGACCGGCTGGAGGCGCGGCTCGCCCGGATCCTCGAGCGCCGACGGGAGTCCGGGCAGCCCGCGCCGGCCGGCCGGGCCGGAGCGGCGCGGGCCGACCAGGAGCCGGATCCGGTGTCGGCTTCTTGACTTCGCGGGGCCGCTGGCCGACCCTCGGGCCGACCGCCGCACCGCTCCGGGCGGGGGCGTACGCCGCGGAGGACGCATGGGGCAGCTCGACGGCAAGGTCGCGGTGGTCACGGGCGGTTCGGCCGGTATCGGCCTGGCGATCGCCCGCCGCTTCGTCCAGGAGGGCGCCCGGGTCTACCTCACCGGCCGCCGGGAAGCCGAACTGACCCTGGCCACCGCCTCCTTGGGGCGCGCCGCGACCGGAGTCGCGGGGGACGTGACCCGCGAGGCCGACCTGGCCCGCCTCTACGCCGCGGTGGCGGAGGGCGGCCGGCCGCTGGACGTGCTGGTGGCCAACGCCGGGGGCGGGCCCGCGGCCCCGCTCGCCGAACTCACCCCGGACCAGTTCGACCAGACCTCGGACCTGAACTTCAAGGCCCCGTACTTCACCGTCCAGCGGGCCCTGCCGCTCTTCCGGGACGGCGGCTCGATCATCCTGCTCGGCTCGGCCGCCGGCTCCGGGGCCTCCCGGCGCTTCGGCGTCTACGCCGCCACCAAGGCCGCCGTTCGGTCGATGGCCCGCAGCATGGCCCTGGAGTTGGCCGGCCGCGGCATCCGGGTCAACACCCTCAGCCCCGGCCCGATCGCCACCCCGTCCCTGGACCGGGCCCCCGCCGCCGTGGTGGCGGAGGCCACCGCCCGGGTCCCGCTCGGCCGCCCCGGCCGCCCCGAGGAGGTCGCCGCCGCGGCGCTGTTCCTCGCCTCCGCCGAGAGCAGCTACATCACCGGCACCGAACTCTTCGTCGACGGCGGCGCCCGCCAGGTCTGACGGTCGCCGCGCCCACCCCGGCGTCAGGTCGCCGATCACCCTGCCGGTCGCCGATCGCCTTGACCGGCGCAGTGATTAGGTGCCATATTAAGTCGCGTGAGCCAGCATCCCGAGACCGGTCCCGTCGCCCCGAGCCTGGAACAGGCCCGCCGTCAGATCGACCGCTACGGCCTCTCGGCCGACCCGCAGGCCGTGCTCGTCGCGGCGCGGCTGATGGCGGCCGGGGCCCGGGTCGGGCAGGCCGGTGAGGTGCACTTCGGTCGCTTCGGCCTCTCCACCGGCCGCTATCGGCTGCTGGCCGACCTCGAGGACCACGGCGGCGAGAAGTCGCCCTCCCAGCTCGCGGCGAGCCTGGGGGTCTCCCGGGCCACCGTGACCGGCCTGGTCGCCGGCCTGGAGAAGGAGGGCCTGGTGGCGCGCCGCCCCTCCGCCGAGGACGGGCGGGGCAACGTCGTCATCCTGACCGCCCGGGGCGCCGACCGGCTGCGCGAGCTGGCGCCCGAGCACTTCGCCCGGATGCAGGCGATGGTCGGCGGGCTCTCCCCCGAGGAGCGCACCACCTTCCTCGACCTGCTCGGCCGGGTCGTGGCGGGCGTGGACGCCCTCATCGAGGACTGATCCATCCGGCGGCCCGTCACGGGGCCGCCTTCTTTTCACCCCATGGTAAGCCGCCTAACTACATTCATATGATTAGGCGGCTAAGGAGATGGGTTCGGACTCCGACCGAAGGACACTCCATGAGCAGACGACCTCCCGGCACACCGCCTCCCGCCCCCCTCTGGCCCGAGGTCCTGATCGCGTACGCCATGCCCGCCGTGACGGCCGGAGCCGGCGGGATCGCGGGCGGGCAGCCGCAGTTGGTGGCCGCGGCGTTCACCACCATCGGCGGCACCTCCGCCCTGGTCACCGCCGTCCTGGGCGCCGCGCTGCGCCGCCGCCCCGTCCGGACCCGCCCCGCCCGGTCCTCGCGCGTCCTGCTGACCGCCGTCGCGGGCCTCGCCGGGGCGGTGGCCGGGTTGGCCGCCGGCCTCGCGGGCGCCCACTGGCTGCCGCAGGTCCCGTTCCTCGCCGACAGCCCCTGGCCCGGCCGGCTCCCGGCCGACCTCGCCCTCTCCGCGGCTCTCGCGGCCGCCATCACCCTGTGGCGCCGGCACGGCCGCCCCGGCCGGGCCCGGCCCCGGCTCGGTGTCCCCGCCCGCCCCGAAAGGACCTCCTCGTGATCGTCATCATGGGCGCCGCCGGCGCCACCGGCGGCGCCACCCTGCGCAGCCTCGCGGCCCTGGGCGTACCCGCCCGCGCGCTGAGCCGCGACCCGGCCGCACTGGCCTCCGTACTCGACGACCGCGCCCTCGCCCGGACCGAGCTGCACCGGGCCGACGCGGCCGACCCGGCCTCGCTGCGGGCCGCCTTCCGGGGCGCCGACCGGCTGTTCCTCACCATGGCCAACGGCCCCGACCAGGTACGCCACGAACTCGCGGCCGTCGAGGCGGCCGCCGACTGCGGCGTACGGCACGTCGTCAAGGTCTCCGCCCCGGCCGCCGAGCCCGGCTCCCCGGTCGCCGTCTCCCGGGGCCACCACACGATCGAGCAGCGGCTGCGGGACCGCGGCCTGGCCACCACCGTGCTGCGGCCCTACGCCTTCATGCAGAAACTGCTGCTGCTGGGCCCCGCCGTCGCCGCCACCGGCACGATCCACGGCGCCACCGGCCGGGCCCGCTGCAACTACGTGGACGTACGCGACGTCGGTGACGCCGCGGCCCGGATCCTGACCCGTCCGGACCCGGCCGGCGGCAGTCACCCGCTCACCGGCGGCCAGGCCTACAGCCACCCCGAACTGGCCGCACTCCTCGGCGAGCTGCTGGGCCGGCCGGTCCGGTACGCCGACCTCGACCCGGCCGGACTCCACGCCCATCTGACCGGCCGGGCCGGGATGCCGGACTGGCTGGCCGCCCACGTGGTCGAGATCCAGCAACTGGCCGTCTCGCGTCCCGAAAGCCCGGACCGCACCTTCGAGGAGCTGACCGGCCGCACCCCGCGCACCCTGCGGGCGTTCCTGGCCGAACACCTCGACCGGTTCCGCTGACCGCGCCGGCGCCCGGCCGCCGGCGCCCGCCGGCCGTCACGGCCCGGCGGGCGGTTCCAGCGGCGGGGCGCTCACCCCGCAGTGGGTGTGGCACTGCGGGTGGCACGCGCCGGGCCCGGGCGAGCGTACCGTCGCCCAGGCCACGGCCGAGCCCAGCACCAGCACCCCCGCGCACCACGGCATGGCCCGCCCGAAGGCCGCGTCGAACTCCGTGGCCGACCGGTACGCCTGCGGCCCCATGCCGGCCAGCAGCGGCAGCGCCGCCACCGCGAGGAGCCCGGCCGCCCGGGCGGCGGCGTTGTTGATCCCGCTGGCCAGCCCCGCCCGGCCGGCGCTCACCGAGGCCAGGACGGCGGCCGTCAGCGGGGCCACCAGCGTCACCATGCCCATGCCCATCACCACCAGGGCCGGCAGCACGTCCGTGACGTACGAGGCGCCCGGCCCCACCCGGGTCATCAGCAGCATCCCGGCCGCGCACAGCAGCGGCCCCACCACCAGCGGGATCCGGGGCCCGATCCGCTCCGCGACCGCCCCCGACCGGGCCGACAGCAGCAGCATCAGCACGGTCGTCGGCAGCAGCGCCGCCCCGGCGGCCAGCGCCGAGTACCCGGCGACCACCTGGAGCTGGAGCACGACGAGGAAGAAGAAGCCGCCGAAGGCCGCGTACACGCAGAGCGTCACCAGATTGACGGCGGTGAACTGGCGGGAGGCAAAGATGTCGGGTGGCACCATCGGATCGGCCCGCCGCCGTTCCACCGCCACGAACACCGCCGCCAGCACCAGTCCGCCCACCGCCGCCGCGACCACCAGCGCCGACCCGGACCGCGCCTCGACCAGCGCGTACGTCACCAGCGACAGGGACACCGCGCCCAGCACCGCGCCGGCCACGTCGAACCGGCCGTGCGCCTGCGGATCGCGCGACTCCGGTACGTGCCGCAGCGCCACCGGTACGCACAGCACCGCCAGCGGTACGTTCAGCAGGAAGACCCAGCGCCAGCCGGGGCCGTCCCACCAGCCAGCCGCCGAGGAAGGGCCCCACGGCCGCCCCGACCCCGCCAAGACCCGACCACAGACCGATCGCCCGCCCCCGGTCGTCGGGGTGGATCGAGCCCTGGATCAGCGCGAGCGAGCCCGGGGTCAGCAGCGCCCCGCCGATGCCCTGCAGGGCGCGGGCCGCCACCAGCACCCCGGCGTTCGGCGCCAGGCCGCACAGCAGCGAGCCCACCGCGAACCACACCACGCCGAGCACGAAGATCCGCCGACGGCCGAAGCGGTCGCCGAGCGCCCCGCCGACGAGGATCAGTGCCGAGAGGGTCAGCAGGTAGGCGTTGACCGTCCACTGGAGCACCGCGAGGTCCGCGCCCAGGTCCTCGCCGATCCGCGGCAGCGCCACGTTGACCACGGTCGAGTCGAGCAGAGCCATGCCCGAGCCCAGCACGGTGGTGAGCAGGATCCAGCGCCCCTGGGCGGACGCGACGGGAACGGCCGGCGCCGACGTGGTCATGCCCCCAGCCTGGCCCGCCCGGGCCCGGAGAGCCAGCCGGACGGAGGTACGGCACGGGGTGGCCCCGGCCTGCGGTCTCCCCTCGCGGTGCACCGCCCACCCCCGTAGCGCGGTGCACCGACCGCGGCCGGAACGATCACCACGCTAGGGCCGCGGCCCCGGGCCGGGAGGGGTCCGTACGCGCCAACCAGGGGGCCGGGCACGCCAACCGGGGGGCCCGCGGCGCCGATACGGGACCCCGGGCGCCAAAAGGGGACCGCAGGCGCCGGATTGGGGGCCCTGCATGCCGAACCCGGTTGATCATCTTGTCGTGCGAGCTGGTCTATGCTCTGCGCTCGTGGTTTCGCACACGCACCCCGGAACGACGTCGTCCGCCCTGGCCCGTCTGAACGTCAACGCCGCGCGGGTGCTCGGCGTACCCGCCGCCGGGTACGCGCACCTGCTGGGCACGGCGCCCGAGCACCTGGACGACGACCTGTGCCGGGTGCCCACCCTCACCAGCATCCGGCTCGCTGAGCTGATGACCCTGCACACGCCCTGGCCCGAGGTGGCGCTGGCGATGACGCGGCAGTCCGGGACCGGCAGCCTCGGCGTCTGGGACTACCTGATCACCTCCGCGCCGACCCCGCTGGCCGGCATCCAGGACGCCGCCGCCCACCTGGGCGCCGCCCTCGACGTGGGCACCGACTCGCTGCTGGTCACGGAGGACAACGGGCAGGTCGTGCTCAGCCACCTCAACGCCGCCGACATGTCCCACGAGGGCGCCTGCGCCGTCCGGGCCTGCGCGCTCGGCCTCTACCGGCACCGGCTGGGCACGGCCGCCCGGCGCGGCCTCGTCCCGCTGCGCGTCACCCTGGCCACGCCCGCGCCGCGCCGTCACGACGCCCTCGTCGAGCTGTACGGCACCCGGGCGATCGACTTCGACGCGCCGGTCAGCTCCCTGACCTTCCTGGCCGCCGACCTGACGGCCCCCACCCCGCACGCCCAGCCGGGCCTGTCGGCCGTGCTGCGCCGGCACGCCGAACGCACCCTGGCCACCGCCACCGTCCTGCGCGACTGGCTGGACCTCTTCCGGACCGCGCTGGCGGCCGTCCACGACACCGGCGCGCTGACGCTGCCGGCGGTGGCCCGGCGGATGAACCTCAGCGCGCGCACCCTCCAGCGCCGGCTCGAGGAGCACGGCACCACCTGGAGCGCCGAGGTGGAGGAGCTGCGCCGGACCCGGATCACCCACCTGCTGCACCACACCGACCTCAGCGTGGAGGCGATCGCCGCCCGCAGCGGCTACGCCGACGCCCGCGCCCTGCGCCGCGCGGTGCACCGCTGGTACGGCACCACCCCGGCCGCCCTCCGCACCACCGGCGCCACCCCGGCCGCCCTCCGCAGCCCCGGTCCCGCCCCCAGCTGACCCGGCCCCTCAGCAGGGCGCGACCGGGACCCCCGGTGGCCGGTCCGCCGTCCGGATCGCCGCCTCGGGCCGGGACATCGGGGTCCCGTCCGGCAGCAGCGGCGGCACCGGGTCGGTGACCGTGCCCGGGTCCGAGCGCAGTGCCCCCGAGGCGCGCAGCGACACCCGGTCGGTGGCGGCGGGGGCGAGCACCCCGGCCTGCCGCACGAATCCGATGAAGCTCTCGAAGTCGCGCTGGTGGGTGAACGGCTCCTGGAAGCCGCCCAGCGCGGGGTACCCGTCCGCGCCGAGGAAGGTGTACGCCGGGGCCGCCAGCCGGTAGCGCCGGTCCGGGTCGAGCGGGACGCCGTCGACCAGCACGTCTTCCGGGGCGACGCGGGAGCCCACCGCGCCGGCCGGGTCGAAGGTGTAGCGGACGTTCCCGGAGACGGCGAGCGGGGCGAACTGGAGCGTTCCGTCCGCCCTGCGGGTCCACTGCTGCTCCAGGACGTCGTGCAGCTGCCGCCCGGTGACCCAGGCGCTGAGGACCGGGTCGCCGTAGCCCACCGCGCGCCAGGCGGACACGAAGCGGACCGCGCCGTCCGACGCCGCGTCGTAGGGCAGGTCCCCGGCGATGACCGTCTGCCCCACCCGCGGTGCGGTCGCCACCAGCGCCAACTCCGCGGGCACGTTCGGGTGCCGGTTGGCCGTGCAGTCGGGGTCGGTGGGCCGGCTGCCCGCCCACCGGGCCCAGTCGGCGACCAGATTGCCCATGGTGCTCTCGCCCGCGGGGTTCCGGGTCCGGGTGAAGGCGCCGCTCTGGCGGCCGATGACGGTGGCGGCGCGGGCCGTGGCCTGGACGTTCCAGTAGTCGACCAGGCGCTGCATCCCGGGGTCGGGGGCGATGTCGGTGCGGGTGTTGGGGTGGTTGGTGGCCACCGTCAGCTCCCGCACCACCGCCCCGGTACGGGGGTCCAGCCTGAGCGAGATCTCGTTGATCAACTGGCCGTAGCAGCCGGCCTGGACGAAGGGGCGGGGCAGGCCCGCCGGGTCGGGCAGCATCATGGTGAAGCGGCTGTGCCAGTGGCCGGTGACGATCGCGTCGATGTCGGGAGAGGCCCGCAGCGCGAGGTCGTAGGCCGGGCCCCAGGGATCCTGCCCGCTGTTGAAGTCGGTGCCGGCGGCGGCGCCGTCGTGCAGGCTCAGGACGATGGCGTTGACCCCGCGCTGCTTGAGGAGCGCGGCGTGCCGGTCGGCGGCGGCCAGGGCGTCGGAGGTCGTGACGGACGGCAGGTAGGCGGTGCTGCTGGCCTCGCTCCCGCAGGCCGTGAGGTGGATGAAGCCGACCGGGATCCGCTCGCCGCCCGGGCCCGTGACGTACCGGACGTTGGAGGCCGGGAGGATGTCCGCGCCGCCGTCGCGCCAGTGGACGTTGGCGGAGTGGTGGGTGAAGTCCGCGCCGTGGAAGCGCCGGCCGGCGGAGTCGGTGAAGGAGGTGTCCCGGCCCGCCACGGGGAAGGGCTCGCCGCGTTCCATGTGCCGGGTGAGCATGGCGGGGGACTTGTCGAACTCGTGGTTGCCCGCGGTGGTGAACTCGAGCCCCATGAGGTTGAGGGCTTCGATGGTGGGCTCGTCGGCGAAGACGGCCGCGTCGAACTCCCAGCCGGAGAAGGAGTCCCCGGCGCTGAAGAAGACGGAGTTGGCCCGTCCGTCGCGGAGCCGTTCGAGGTGGGCGGCGAGGTAGGCGGCCCCGCCGACGGTGTAGGTCCGGCCGCCGTTGCCGTGGACGACCGCGTTGGCGCCGGGTGCCATCGCCAGGCAGCCGTGCAGGTCGGTGATGCTGAGCAGCTGGACGTCCGCGTACTCGATGGCGCCGCGGGCGTCCCGGGCGTGGTCCGAGGCGTAGCCGGGGACCCCGGTCGCCACGGTCGTCCCCAGGGCGCCCAGCGCGGTGAGGAAGGTGCGGCGGCCCGTCCCCGCGGCCCGCCGCGGGCTGCCGGGCGCGCGGTGCGGCCCCGGCGCGGGCTCGGCCCGGCGCACTAGATCCGGCCCCCGTCGGTGTCCGGGACCTCGCGGGAGGCGCGCCATTCCGTGGCGTAGCCGGCGAAGATCTCACGCAGGTGGTGGCCGATCTTGAGGTAGTCGAGGTCGTCCAGGTTGGCGAGGGAGATGCGCACCGACCACTCCGGGCCCTCGAAGCCGCCGCCGTTGAGGAGGACGACGGAGGTGTGCTCGGCGAGCCGGAAGAGCGGGTCCACGGGCTCGTAGTGGGTCTCCAGGTAGTCCGCGAACTCCTTGCCGTGGACGCGCTCGGCCTCGGCCAGCAGGTCGAGTTCGAGGTAGTAGGCGGCCCGCCGGTCGTCGTCGGCGATCTTCATCTGGGCGCCTTCGAGGAGCAGGTCCAGCCGCCGGTGGACGATCTCCCGCAGCTTCACCTTGTAGGCCTGGCCCTCCTCCAGCAGGGCGAAGAGCGAGAACAGGCTCATCATGGCCTGCTGGGGCAGCGAGAGGCCGGCGGTGTGGTTGAGGGCGACGGAGCGGGAGTCGGCGACCATCCGGTCGATGAACCGCAGGGCGTCGGGCTCCAGGGTCAGGGTGCCGTACCGCGCGGCCAGCCGTGCCTTCTGCTCGGCCGGGAGTCCCGCGATCAGCTCGTCGACGACGTTCTCCTCGGCCAGGCCGATGACGCCCAGCCGCCAGCCGGTGCAGCCGTAGTGCTTGGAGTACGAGTAGACGAGCAGGGTGTTGCGGGGCAGTTCGGCGGCCAGCGAGCGGAACCCCGGCACGAAGGTGCCGTACACGTCGTCCGTGACGATGACCAGGTTCGGGTTGGGGCCCTCGACGATGTCCCGGATCTGGTGCGCGACCCGGTCGCTGAGCGCGAGCGAGGGCGGGTTGGAGGGGTTGACCAGGCAGACCATCTTCACGCTCGGGTCGGCGAGCTTGGCGACCTCCTCGGTCGGATAGCGCCACTCCCGGACCCCGGTCTCGGCGAACAGGCTGGCCTGGACGTGCACCACGTCGAACTCGAAGGTGTCGAGCTCGGGGATCTCCAGGTAGGGGGTGAAGACCGGGGTCATCAGCGCGATCCGGTCGCCCTTGTGCAGGACGCCGTTCTTCACCAGCGAGTCGAAGACGTAGCACATGGCGGCCGTGCCGCCCTCGGTCGCGAAGAGCGAGTACCCGCCCGCGGGGGGCCGCCCGTCGAACAGCTCGTCCTCGAGATACCCGCGCACCACCTGCTCCGCGTGGACCAGCATCCGGTCCGGTACCGGGTAGTTGTCGCCGGTGATGGCGTCGGTCAGCTCGTGGAGGTAGGCGTCCCGGTCGAAGCCGAAGCGTGCCACGGCGTAGTCGGTGCACCTCCGGAGCAGTTCCACCCCCGGGAGTTCGGGGTGCCGGCGGCACCACGAGTCGAAGCGGCGCCCGATGTCCCGGCGCTCGGGCATGCCGCCCAGGTTGTCGGCGGTCCACACCCGCCGCGACTCGGAGAGCGCGAAGTAGCCCAGGGCGTAGAAGGCGGCACGCGGGCCGGTGGCGATCCAGTTGGGGTTGCCGCGGCCCGCGTTGAGCATGGCGCGGGCCGTGGTCCCCTTCTGTCCGGGCTCGTCCTCCTGCACGGCGGTGGCGAGCCGGATGAAGGTGTCCTTGAGCTCGAAGGGGGAGAGCCGGGCGAGGGCCTGGATCTCCTCGCGGGTGAAGCTGGTCTTCATCGGTCTGCTCCTTGCCTGGGCGCGGGGCCGAGGAGCAGGGCGGGACCCGGCAGCCGCCTCCCGGCCCGGGGGTCCCGCACCGGTGCCGGAGCCCTGTGGGGAGTTATACCGAGGCGCCGCCGGGCGGCGCCCCGGGTACGCATCCGCCACCCGGGTGATCTGTCGTCAGCGGCCCTGGAGGGTCTTCACGTTGTTGCCGAAGGTCCAGTCCTTGGACCCGTCCCAGTTCACCGACCAGGTCATCAGGCCCTTGAGGCCGCCGGAGTACCGGTTCCAGGCCTGCCCGACCAGGCTGGGGGACATGTAGCCGCCGCCGGCGCCCGGCTGGGCGGGCAGCCCCGGCACCTGCTTGTCGTACGGGACCTTGACGGTGGTCCCCTGCACGACGAGGCCCTTGTTGAGGCAGTCGGTCTGGGCGGTGAAGCCCTGGACCGTGCCCGCCGAGTAGGAGTCGCCGGAGCAGCCGTACATGCTGCCGTTGTAGTACTGCATGTTCAGCCACCAGAGCCGGCCGTTGTCCGCGTACTTCTTGACGATCGGGAGGTACGCGCCCCAGATCGAGCCGTACGCCACGCTGCCCCCGGTGACGTACGCGGTCTCGGGGGCCATGGTGAGCCCGAAGCCGGCCGGCATCTGGGCCAGCACGCCGTCGATGATGCGGATCAGGTTGGCCTGCGAGGCCGAGGGCTGGTTGATGTTCCCGCTGCCGACGAGCCCGGTCTCGATGTCGATGTCGATCCCGTCGAAGTTGTACGTCTTGAGGATCGGCACGATCGTCGCCACGAACCGGTCGGCGACCGCCCGGGAGCTGAGGTCGATGCCGGCCGCGGCGCCGCCGATGGACAGCAGGATCGTGGAGCCGGCGGCCTTGGCCTGGCACATCTCGGCGGGGGTGGCGACCTTGACGGTGCTGTCCATGCCGTCCTGCCACAGGGCCGTGCCGTCCGAGAGGATCACGGGGAAGGCGGCGTTGAGGACGTTGTAGCCGTGGTCCCGGATCCGGCTGTCGGTGATGGGGGTCCAGCCGAAGGGCGGGTGGACGCCGTTGGAGGCGCCGTCCCAGTTCTCCCAGTACCCCTGGAGGACCTTGCCGGCCGGTCTGCCCTTGAGGGCGCAGGTGTCGCCGGTGGGGGCGGCCGCCGCGCCGGGGCCCGGCAGGGCCAGGGCGAGGGCCAGACCGAGACCGGCCGCGGCGGCACGGAGTAAGGGACGGAGCGACGGGCGTGACGAACGACCGGGCATGGGGGGCTCCTTGGCGGGGTGGGGGGCCAGGAACAGCTGGGCCACGCCTCACGCTAGGAAGGTCCAGACCAATGGTCAAGGGTGCGGACCGCGCTCCGTCCGGGCTTCAGCGGCGGTCCAGGATGAGCCCGAGGCCGGCGATGGTCATCGTCCGGTCGGTCACCACCACGTCCGTGGCGGTGAAGCGGTCGGCGCCGAGGCGGCCCCGGACCAGGCCGCGCAGTGGCGCGGGCAGGGCGTCGAGGTCCTCCAGGACGGACTCCGGGACCTCGACCATCCCGTCGAAGCGGCGCGGCTGCGCGGTCAGGCCCGCGGCCTGGACGCTCTGGCGGAGCCCGTCGACGGTGTGCAGGGTGAGCCGCAGCTCCCGGCCGCCCGCCCGCAGCACCAGGGGAGTCCCCTCCACCGCCACGTCGAACGCGTCCACCTGTGCGGTCACCTCGCCCCGGGTCCCGGCGTAGTCGTAGGGCGAAGGCGCTGCGAGGGTGTCCGCGGAACGGTCGTCGGGGGTGTTCTCGAGCAGGGCGCCGGCCAGCGGCAGGCCGGTGGCCGTGAAGCTCCACCCCTCGGCCGTCAGGGCCTTGTGCCAGTACCCGGTGGTGCCGTGGTCGCGGCCCTCGACGCGCAGTTCGCGGGCGTCCGAGCCGCGGCCGGTCTTGTGGACGGAGATCCGGTCGGCGATCTCCCCGCCGGCGGGGACCTTGGGCTGGTGCACCCAGTCCGGCGCGGGCAGCTGGATCTTCGGGAAGACCGCCCCGCGCTGGTCCTCGTAGGAGTAGCCGAAGAAGACTCGGTCGGCGCCCGAGATGTCGAAGTCGTACAGCCGCGTGTACAGGTCGCCGTAGCGGTTGACGACGAAGGAGGTGGAGGCGGCCGTGGACAGCGCCCGGGCCTGGAAGCGGCCGCGCAGCGGGGTGGCCATCTCGTAGCTGTGGTCGGCGGGGAGCCAGGGGTCCACGTACGTGATGCGGCTCCCGTCCGGGCTCAGCGCGAAGACGTGCGAGACCTTCGCGCCGCCGACCGGGTGGTCGTTGCCGGCCGTGTCGCGCCAGACCTGGTCCTCACCGGGGGAGAGCACCGACCAGGTCCAGCGGGCCGAGCCGTAGGGGACGGTGGTGCCCCCGCCCAGCCACAGCGGGGCGCCGAAGCGGTACGTCCAGTTCCAGGTCCAGGGCGCGTTGAGGGCGTGGTCCATGGTGTAGATCCGGCCGTCCTCGTCGACCGCCGCCAGCTCGTCGTCGTCCACGGAGATCCCGCGGATCCGGCCGGCCAGGCAGTCGGGGAGCGTCATGGTGCGCCAACCTCCGTCGGCCGCGGTCTCCTTGACGTACATCAGGCCCTCGCGCAGGGCGAAGGACCAGCGGCGGTTGAAGGTCTCGGCGGTACCGCGCAGGTAGACCCGGCCGGGCAGCTCCACGGCCGCGGGCGGCAGGGCGGACAGTCCCAGGGTGCCGTCGCCGGGCACCAGGTCGGCCAGTCCCGCCGTGCCCACCGGCCGGCAGCCGTCGTCCGCGGCCGCGGTGCCAGCGGGGGTGAGGACGCCGACGGCCAGGAGGGTGGCGGCGAGTGCGTGGCGCAGCATGTCAGATCCATCCCAGGCTGATGAAGACGATGAGGGCGGCCAGGTCAAGGCCGAGCAGCGCCCCGACGGCGAGCGCCTTGTCGCGGACCTTGGGCAGGTCGTGCACCCAGTAGCTGACCAGGAAGAAGGGCAGGTAGCCCACCAGCCAGATCAGCAGCGGCATCCCGGCCCGCCACCAGGACCACTCCCAGGTCAGCGCGTCCATCGAGTTGAGGACGACCTCCACCACCACCGCGGCGGCCGCACCGCCGCCGGCCAGCGCCCAGCGGTTGGGGATCCCGAGGACCCGCGCGTCCTTGTCGGCCGGCAACAGCTTGGCGGCGACCACGCCGAACACAGCGAACATGAAGCAGATCTCGATGTTGAGCCCGATGAGGATGAGATAGGCCGAGCCGCCGCCCGGTGCGCCCCAGACCGGGGCGCGGTCGGTGAAGTGGAAGACCAGGGCGTTCCAGATCTCGTTGAACCAGTCCATGCCCCAGAAGGCCAGCCCGGCGAAGAAGACGTTCCAGTTCCGCCGCTCCACCTCCGCGGCGTACACGTACAGGACGATCAACAGCAGCGGTATGACGTACCACTGGAAGCTACCGCTGTCGCGCAGGTGCGCCAGCGCGGTACGGGACGCGTCGGTCACGGAAGTGGACTCCTTGCTCGGCCGGGACCAGGAGTCTGGCAGCGGCCCGGCACGAAGCTGAAGGGTCCTCAACATTACTATTTAGTAACTTGGTTGACGGTGCCACGTCCGCCCGGCCGGATGTGCCCCGGGCCGCGCCGATGGGCACGGCTGCGCCGTACCGGCCGATCGGCTCAACGACGCGAGACCTCCAGGGGGCCGTACCCGGCTCGTCTCGCGTTTCGGCTCCGCGGACCTGCGCGACACGGTCATGCTCGGCGCGTGAACGGGGTCCGTTCGTCACCCGGCCCGGCCCCGACGGCAACGTCGAAAGGTAGTGGTGCGATGCGACCCGTCCGGATCCGCGCGTTCCTGTCCGTGATCGCCGTGGCGGTGGCCCTCACGCCCATCGGCAGCGGCACGGCCCAGGCCAGGCAGGGCGGGCCGGAGCCGACCACCGCGCGGAGCGCGACACCCCCCTCCCCCTCCGGGGCGGCGAACCACTGCCTGGACCCCGAGGGAACCGATCTCAACACCCTCCTGTCGGTCCGGGAACAGATCATCGGACCGCCCGCGTGCCGTGTGGCGGTCGCGATGAAGCCGTGGGTCTCTTCCTTCCCGAGCTGGGGCACGGTCGCCGATGCGGCCGGCGCGCTCTACCCGGCGGGCTACACGCCCTCCCTGCCGAAGCCGATGGACGACTTCCTCCTGAAGTTCCTCGGCGTCCGGATCGTCCAGGACATCGGTACCCCGCGGGAGCGGAGCTTCGCCTTCGGGCCCGAGGTCCTGCGGTTGGTCGTGCTCGAGGAAGGGCTCCCCTTCGCCACGTTCGCCTCACCCGTGCTGCCCGGCCTCCGGCCCGGGTCGCACACGTCCACCGTCTTCTTCCGCATGAGCTTCGAACACTGCGACGGAGCGGGAACCAACCGCGACGAGGACTGCCTGCCCGCCGGCGAGTCCGCCTACACCGGCAACACCCCGTTCGAGGTCGTCAAGAAGCGGGCGACCATGTGACGGCGCGGAATCCCCGTGCGAAGGGCTGCGCTGCGGCCTTCGGCCGTCGGGCCGGGGCCGCGCTCAGCGGCGTCTGTGGACCGTGGCCGTCAGGGGGACGGAGGGCTGGAGGAGCAGGCCCACGCGGGGGGCGACCGGGCCCGCGGGCAGGTCCAGGCGGCAGCGCTGGGCGAGGGTGGCGAGCACCAGGACGGCCTCGACCTGGGCGAAGCGGGCGCCCAGGCAGGCGCGCGGGCCGCCGCCGAAGGGGAACCAGGCGTGGTCGGGGGCGGCGGGCGCCTCGGGTGACCAGCGCTCGGGACGGAAGCGGTCCGGCTCGGGGAACCACCGGGGATCGCGGTGGACGGTCCACTGGCTGCACCACACGATCGTCCCCGGCCGCACCGCCCGCCCGTCCAGCGCGGCGCCCGCCCGCGCCACCGCCGGCATCAGCCACACCGGCGGGTACAGCCGCAGCGCCTCCTTGACGACCTGCCGGGTCCACACCAGCCGGTCGTAGTCGTCCACGGTCACCGCCCGGCCGCCCAGCACCTCGTCCAGCTCCGCCTCCAGCCGGGCCCGGGCCCCCGGCGCACCGGCGAGCAGGTACAGCGCCCAGGTCAGCGCGGTGGAGGTGGTGTCGTGGCCGGCCGCCCACAGCGTGACGGCCTCGTCGCGCACCTCCACGGGCGTCAGCGGCTGCCCCTCGGCGTCCCGGGCGGCCAGCAGCCGGCCCAGCAGGTCGGTGTCCTCACCGGGCGGCTGCGCCCGGCCCGCCCGCTCCCCGATCAGCCGGTGGACCTCCGCGTCGATGGCCCCCACCGCCGCCAGCATCCGGCGCCGGGCCGGGGTCCGCGCCCAGGCGGGCAGGAAGAGGCTCGCGCCCCGGAACTCCGCCCCGACGGCCCGCTCCGCGACGTCCATCGCCCGCCCCAGCGCCCGTGCGCGGGACCCCAGGTCGCTGCCGAAGAGGGAGCGCAGCACGATCCGTTGGGTGATCAGGGCCAGTTCGGCCCGCAGGTCGATCCGCTCGCCGTCGCGCCACCCGTCGGCGGCCGCCGCGGCGCACTCGGCCATCCCGGCGGCGTACGAGCGGACCTGGCGCGGCCGGACGACGGGCTGGACCAGGGCCCGCTTGCGCCGCCAGTCGTCGCCCTTGCTGAGGATGACGCTCCGCCCCACCAGCTGCCGGAACATCCAGCCGATGTCCAGGAGCTCGTACGTGTCCTCGCGGGCCGCCAGCACCTCCGCGATGTGCCGGGGATGCGAGAGGAACACGCCGTGCCGCGGGCCGAGCGACCAGGTGACGGCATCGCCGAACCCGTCGCGCAGCCGGGTCAGGAAGTCCAGCGGGTCCCGCCCGAAGTCGAGCAGGTTCCCCAGCGGCGGCAGGCCGCGCGGGCCCCGCACCACCCGCAGCGGCGGGCCGGCCGGCGGCGCGGGTACGGGTGCGGGTGCGGCCGTGGGCCTCGGCTTCGACTGCGGCATCGACTGCGGCTTCGGCATCGTCATCGGGACTCCTCGTCGGGACGGTCGCGGGTACGGCGGCCGGGGCGGGTGCGCGAGGGGCGCCTCCGTATGACGGCCCGCCCCCCGTCATGTGACCGGGCGATGACGGCCGGGCCCGGGCGCCCGACGTGCTGGTTGGTTGGACGCATGGTCAACGACATCACCTCCGCGCACCCCGCTCCCGTCCCGCCGCGCCGTCGGGGCCGTCGCACCGCCGCCCTCCTGTCGGTCGTGGTCCTCGCCGGCGCCGCGCTGGCCGCCTGCGGCGACGCCGACGGCAAGGACAACGGCACCGTGGCCGCCGACGACACGCCCGCCACCCCGGGCAAGAAGGTCCTGTGGCTGGGCGACTCCATCGCCGGCGCCGAGGCCCCGCCCCTGGAGGCCGCGCTCAAGGCGAGCGGCCAGGAGTTCAAGAACGCCTCGTCCGACGGCGGCGGCACGGTCGTCGAGGGCAACGAGATCGCCGCGGACCTCGCCAGGATGACCTGGCCCGAGATCACCAAGGACCTCCGGGCCTTCCGCCCGGACGTCATCGCCTACCAGATCACCACCTACGACTGGGGGACGAAGGAACAGCAGCGCACCTCCTACGAGAAGCTGGCCAAGGCCGCCGCGGACGGCGGCGCCGCGCTGGTGATCGTCTCCGCCCCGCCCTTCAAGGCCGACGACGGCCCGTACGCGAAGTTCGGCAGCACCCTCGCCACCGCGGCCGGGGCCGCCGAGGAGGTCGCCGCCCGCAGCGGCGGCAAGGTCCGCTTCCTCGACGCCGGCGCCCTGTGGGGGACCGACCACCGGGCCGCCCGGGCCCAGCGATCCGCCGACGGCATCCACTCCTGCCAGCAGGGCTCGGCCGCCTTCGCCAAGTGGTTCACGGCCGAGCTCGGAAAGGCCTACGGCTTCGCCCCCGCCCCCGCGGACGAGTGGGCCACCGGTGCCTGGACCGGCGACGCGCGCTACGGCAAGCTCGGCTGCAAGTGAACCGGCCGCCCGTCCCGGCCCCGCACATCGCGCCACTGGACGGACTGCGCGGGCTGGCCGTCGCGGGCGTCCTGCTCTTCCACGCGGGACACCTGCGCGGCGGCTTCCTCGGCGTGGACCTCTTCTTCGTCCTCTCCGGCTTCCTGATCACCGGCCTGCTGCTGCGCGAGGCGGGCGGCGCCGGGCGGATCGACCTGGCGGCCTTCTGGGGCCGCCGGGCCCGCCGGCTGCTCCCCGCCCTGGGCCTCACCGCCCTGGCGACCCTGCTGCTGACCTGGGCCTTCGGGGACGCCTCGATGCTGCGCTTCGCGCTCGACGACGCGCCCTGGGTGGCCGGCCAGGCGGTGAACTGGCACTTCGTCCTCGAGCAGGTCGGCTACTGGGACGCCGCCGGCACCCGGGTCTTCGCCCACCTGTGGAGCATCGCGGTGGAATGGCAGTTCTACCTGCTCTGGCCCCTGGTGGTGGCCCTGGCCGGCCGGGGCCGCCGGGGACCGGCGCGGATCGCCGTCCTGGCCGGCGCGGGCGCGCTGGTGTCGCTGGCGCTGATGCTCCACCTCGGGTCCGCCGTCGACACCACCCGGGCCTACGAGGGCACCGACACCCGGGCCTTCGCGCTGCTCCTCGGCGCGCTGGCCGCCACCGCGCCGGTCCGCGCGGCCCTGGCCCGCGTCCCGCGCACCGCGGCCGACGCCGCCTGCGCCGCACTGCTCTGCGGCCTCGGCGCCTCCTGGGTGCTGACCGACGGCCAGCACGCGCCCGGGCTCTTCCGGGGCGGGCTGTTCGCGCACTCCCTGGCCTGCGCGCTGCTGATCGGGCTGCTCGCCCGGACCGCCGACGCGCGGACCGGCCGGGTGCTGGGCAGCCCCGCGCCCCGCCGGCTCGGCGAGCTGTCGTACGGCCTGTACCTGTGGCACTGGCCGGTCTACCTGCTGCTGCCGGACCCGCTCCTTGGGGCGACCGGATGGCCCCGGACCGCGGTGGCGATCGCGCTGTCGCTGGCGGCCGCCGTGGCGACCAAGGCGCTCGTGGAGGATCCTGTGCGGTACCGGGTCCGGTGGGCGACCGGCCGCCGCGGGGCGGTGGCGCTGGTGGCGGGGCTCGCGCTGACGGCCGGCATCTGGGCGGCCGTACCGCAGCCCACGCCCGGGGCGGGCAGCGTGGACCTCGACCGGCTGCTCGCGCCGTGACGGCCCCGCGGCCGTCCGCCGGGCCAGACTGGGCGGATGACGGTCCACCGGCGGGCGCTGTGAAGCGGGTGCGGTACGGGCGGCTGCCCGCGGGTCCCGACCGGTGCGGGCGTTCCCGGTCCTGGCCGGCCCGGCTCGGCCGGGCCGCCCGGGCCGGTGGCCTCGGGTGCCCCGCGGCCCGGTCCGGCCCGGTGGCGCTGGTGGCGGGCTGCGTGCTGCTCGCCGGATGCGGCGTACCCGGTACCGGGCCCGAGGGGGCCGGCGACCCGGCCCGCGGCGCCCGGCCCGCCACCGCGACCGCCGGGTACGTCCGGGCGTACTTCGTCGCCCCCAACGGCCCCTGGCCGGTGGCCCGCCCGGCCGCCGCCGGGGCCGGACCCCAGCAGGCGCTGGAGGCGCTGCTCGCCGGCCCGAGCAGCGACGAGCGCGCCCGGGGCCTGGTCACGGCGCTGCCGCCGGGCCCCCACCGGGTCCGGGCCACGGCGGACCGGCCCGGCCAGGTGGACGCGTACCTGCCGTGGCTGGTCGCGGAACTGCCGCACGCCGCGGTCAACCAACTGGTCTGCACGGCCGCCGCGGCACCGGGGATCCCCGGGGGCCGGCGGTCGGCCGACGTGGTCGTGCGGCTGCACGAGTCGGGGCTGCCGGGCGAGCCGTGGCAGGTGATGTGCGACGACACGGGCGTGGCAGCGCCCCTGGGCGCCCCGCCGCCGGCCCCGGACACGCCGTCCCCCCGCCGGTGAGATGTCCCGTTTGACCACTTTCCTAGGGTTGTCCGGCGTTTCGCGCCGCCGGAGAGCGCGCCGTCGAGGAGCGAGAGAGAGGGGCGCCTGCCCATGACACGGGTCCTGCTGATCGAGGACGATCCGGCCGTGCGGCGCGGCGTGATGCTGGGGCTGCGCCGCAACGGCCACGAGGCCGAGGCGGTCGGCACCGGCGAGGACGGCCTCGAGTCCCTGGGGCCCTTCGCCCCCGAGGTCGTCCTGCTCGACCTGATGCTGCCCGGCATGAGCGGGCTGGAGGTCTGCCGCCGCATCCGCGAGCACAGCCAGGTGCCGATCCTGATCCTCTCCGCCCGCAGCGACGACGTGGACATCGTCGTCGGACTGGAGGCCGGCGCCGACGACTACATCGTCAAACCGGCCGGCAGCGAGGTCATCGAGGCCCGGATGCGCGCCGTCCTGCGCCGCATCGCCCCGTCCCAGGCCGCCGCCGGCCACCGCGACGGACCCGCCGTCCACGGCGACCTCACCATCGACCCGGTCTCGGTACGGGTCACCAAGAACGGCGAGGAGCTGGCCCTCGCCCCCTCGGAGCTGAAACTGCTGCTCTTCCTGTCCGCCACCCCGGAGCAGACCTACGGCCGCCAGGACCTGCTGGAACACGTCTGGGAGCACAGCTACTACGGGGACGTGCGGCTCGTCGACGCCTGTGTGCGGCGGCTGCGCGTCAAGATCGAGGACGACCAGCGGCACCCGCGCTACATCCAGACGGTGCGCGGCTTCGGCTACCGGTTCGGGCCGCTGTGATCCGACGCCGGCCGCCCGGGGAACCCCGCCCCGCCCGTCCGCGGCTGCTCCCGGCGGGGCTGCGGGCCCGCCTGGTCGTCGTCTTCCTGCTGGTCGCCGCGCTCAGCGCCCTGACCGCGGCCGCCCTGACGTACCGCCAGGCCCGGGCCGGGATCCTGGAACGCGCCCAGGACGACGCCGTGCACGACCTGCGCGGCCAGGTCGACTCGCTGGCGCCGGACCTGCCGGCGGCGCCCGGTGAGGCGGACCTGCGCGCGCTGGCCCTCCAGCTCGACCGGGCCGGCGGCTCCCGGGACTGGCGCACCGCCGCCGCCTACCGGACCGGGCCCCCGGTGCCGGCCGCGGACCGGGCACCGGTGCTGCCCGGGGCGCTGCGGACGCAGGCCACCGCCGCCCGGACCGCGCTGGTCCAGCGCTTCCACACGGACGGCATCCCCTGGCTGGCGGTCGCGCTGCCCGTCGACGCCCAGGACGCCGGCCCTTCGGGGCTGGTGGTGTACGCCTCCTTCTCGCTGGCCCCCCAGGAGCGGGACGTGTCCGCGCTGGTGGCCGCGGCGCGGGCCGGGGTGCTGCCGGTGGTGGTGCTCTCGGTGATCCCCGCGCTCTTCGCGGCCCGCCGGGTGCTGCGCCCGGTACGGCAACTGCGCTCGGCCGCCGAGCAGATGGCCGACGGCGCCCTCGAGACCCGGATCGAGGTCCGCGGGGAGGGCGAACTCGCCGATCTGGGGCGGACGTTCAACACGATGGCGGCGACGCTCCAGGAGGACGCCGCCGCCCTGCGGGCCATGGAGGCCAAGGCCCGCCGGTTCGCCTCGGACGTCTCCCACGAACTGCGCACCCCGCTGGCCGCCATGGCCGCCGTCACGGGCGTGCTGGCCGAGGACTCGGCCGCCGGGGAGCTGGCTCCCGAGACGGCTGAGGCGCTGGAGCTGGTCGTGGACGAGACGCACAAGCTCGTGCGGCTGGTGGAGGACCTGATGGAGATCTCCCGCTTCGACGCGGGCGCGGCCGTCCTCGCCCCCGACGACGTCGACCTCGGGCGGCTGGTGCACAAGACCCTGGAACTGCGCCACTGGTCGGAGCGGGTGACGGTCGACGTGCCCGGGGGGCTGCGGGCCCGGCTGGACCCCCGGCGCATCGACGTGGTCCTGGCCAACCTGGTGGGCAACGCACTGCGGCACGGCGGACCGGACGTACCGGTGGCGGTCCGGGCGCGCACGGCCGGGGGGACCCTGGTGCTCACCGTCGCGGACGGCGGCCCCGGCATCCCCGAGGCGGTGCTGCCGCACGTCTTCGACCGGTTCGTCAAGGGCGACCCGGCCCGCACCCGCAGCGAGGGCAGCGGGCTGGGCCTGGCCATCGCGGCCGAGAACGCCCGACTGCACGGCGGCACCCTGACCGCGGCCAACGGCCCCGAAGGCGGGGCGGTGTTCACTCTGACGGTGCCGCTGCGTGAGGACGTGCCGCAGTGATGCGGGGCGCCGACGGCGGGGCAGCACGCGGTACCCGGCGGCCGCGGCGGGGCAGGGCGGCGCTCGCGCTGGCCGGGCTGCTGGGCGTGCTGGGCCAGGTCCTGGCCGGGTGCGGGATCGACGCCGAGGGGCCGGTACCCGCCGGGCCGGCCGCCTCGGGGCTGCCCGGCCAGGAGAACGGGCCCGCCGACGCCGTGCACCTGTACTTCTCCTCGCCGGTCGGGCTGGAACGCGTCTCGCGCACCTACCGGGGGCCGGACCCGCTGGGCGCCGCCCTGGCCCGGCTGGTCACCGGCCCCGACGAGGCCGAACGGACCCGGGGGCTGGTCACCTTCCTCCCGCCGGCGGCCCCGGCGCCGTTCGCCGTCGCCCGCGGCCGGGAGGCGGTGGACGTGTACCTGCCCCGCGGCTGGACGGCGGACCGTACGGCCGGCCGCCAGCTGGTCTGCACCGCGGCCGACGCGGTCGCGCGGGGGGCGGCGCCGGGGTCGGTGCAGGTCCGGCTGCACCACTCCGACGGCCGGTCGACCACCGCCGTCTGCGCGAGCCCCTGACCCACCGTCACGACCGTAATATCGTCCTATGGCACGATTCGAGGCATGACTGATGTGCAGATCGTCCCCCTGGAGCTGACCCACCTCAGCGATGTCCTCGCCCTCGGCCACCGGGTGTACGACGTCAAGGCCATGCCGTACACCTCGTGGTCGCTCTCCTCGGTCGCCGCCCACTGGGACGCCCAGCCGGACGCCTGCTGGGTCGCCCTGGACGGGCAGGGCCTGCTCGGCTTCGTCCTCGGCTCGCTGTCCTACGACGAGCGGGAGGACTGGGGCTATCTGGAGTGGATCGCGCTGGAGGAGCGGGCGCGGGGCCGGGGGGTGGCCAGTGCGCTGGTGGAGCGGTGCTGCGCGGCGCTGTACGCGGCGGGGGCGGTGCGGATCATCACGGACGTGGAGGGGAGCAACGCGGCCTCGGCGGCCATGATGCGGCGCAACGGCTTCACCGAGGCGGTCACCGTCACCCTCTTCGTCCGCCCCGCCCCCGGCGACCACCCCGCGGCCACCCCCCACCCCGCCCACGACCCCGCCCGAACCCGCCTCCGCCGAGCCGCCCGCACGACCCCGCGCACCTGACCGGGCTCGGCCCGGCCATCCCAGCCGCGCTGGGGGCACCTCCCTGCGGTAGCTGGGGAGTTTGAGCGCACCGGCGCGGAGCGGCGGCATGGGTGTCGGGGGGCAGTTGCGGGGGAAGCGCCCTCGGCTCAACTGCCGAGAGTTGCTTCTCTGGCTGCGCGGGCCCAGAGGGATTGCTGGCGGAGCGTGAAGCCCATTCGGTTCCAGTGGAAGAGGATGTGACGTGCGAGGATTCCGCGCATCCCGAGACCGAGCTGACCGGCTGCCGCTGCTGACTCCAGCGCCCGCCCGCTGGCCTCCAGGCTGCTGATCCATGGCTGGACGTGAGCGAGCGTTTCGGATGCGAGAAGGGGGCGAGCGTCCGCGAGGAGGAGGCGGCGCATGGGCTCGACCATTGCGCTGAACTGCTCGGCGGTCATGGCGTCGGCGAGCGGACGCCGTGATTCGACCAGTCCCCATACGTCGCCCTGCTCGCCGAACTCCAAGCCCGCTGAGCGCATGAGCATCGTCATGGCCAGAAGGGAAACCGCCTTGGAGTCCAGTGCTGCTTGCTGGCCACCCGCCGCTGCCTGGTAGTCGATCACGCCGACGCTGTCGTCGTGAAAGAGTGCGTGAGCGAGGACCATTCCGTCCGGGCCGCCGAACGCGGTGACTTCCGGTTCATACAGAGCGGGAGTCCACTCCGCAGTCACGCTCCAGGAGACGGAGCTGTCGAGCGCCTCGGCGACGTGGCGGACGGCTTCCTCGGCGGTGGAGCCCGGAGCAGGGAGGTAGCGCAACCGCCAATAGGGGTGCTTACGAATGAACCACCAGTTTCCCACCGGCCCGGTTCGAAGGGCCGACAGGAGGTAGGCGCGGAAGATCCGGTTGCCTGCCGGGTAGTCGGTGAAGCGGATGTTGGCTTGATGCCAGCCGGACGGCTCGGCATCGAGCGCCGCTCGGCCGGCGCTCTGGTACCGCTCCACGGCCTGGGACAGTAGTGCGGGTTCCGTTGCGGCGGCCCGGGCGGCGTCTTCGACGGACCCTCCGCCGAGAACGGCCAGGATCGCTTCCTCCAGACGGTCTGTGCGGTGCACGGCCGGGCTCCTCACGTCAATAGGAGGCAGGCGTCCCACTGCCCCTGGGGTGCGGCGTCGACTTCGGCGTCCTGGAAGGCGAGGACAGCTCCTGCCTTGCCGACCAGGAGGCCGTTCTCCTCGGCGGCCGGCGCCAAGGTGAACCGCCCGATGAGGAAGGCGAACTGGTGGCGGTAGCCGTCCGGAGATTCGGCGTCTTCCGCTACGCGTTGGACCGTACGCAGTGCACCACCGAAGCCATGGCAGAGCCCGCGGTCAGCGAGCAGATCGATCTGCTGGCGGTCGGCGAGGGAGTGCATCAGGGCGTGCTCGGCCATCCGTTTCCGATCCCTGTCTCCGAGTACTACGGCCGCGAGCTGCTGCGCGCGAGTGATTCCGGGCGTGCCGTAGCACCAGCCGGGGGCTGCTGTATGCATGGGAGCGGCACCTACGCGGCTGATCCACCGGGGCCAGCGGAGGCCGTGGGCACTGGTCTGTTGGATCTGGTCGAGCCATCGGCAGATCCGCCGGATGGCTGCTTCGTGTCCGTCCACGGTGACGCCTGCGCGCAAGGCCAGCGAGAGGAGGGCGAGCGGTCCGGTGATGCCGTGCGCGAGCCCGGCGTTGGCATGGCCGCCCGGTGTGGCGCTCTGGTCGCTGGCGGGGGCGTGGCCGACCCACCAACCGGGGAGGGGCCCGTTCGTCGCGTCGGCGAGTGGCTCGCTGAGGCGGACCAGGTACTCCAGGACGCCTTTCATCTCAGCGCCGTGGGGTTGTCGCCGCAGCAGCAGTGCCCCGATGCCGGTCAGGCCGCGGAAGAGGTCGTACTCCGCGAAGGAGGGGCGACGCCCGGCGTCGACCCGGGCATGCGCGGCGGACAGCCGTCGGCGGGTGTGTTCGGCCACGATTCCGTCGAGGGTGTGCAAGGCGTCCGCGTACCGGCCGGTTCCGTCGGCGGCGACGTGCAGAACGAAGGCCATCGCGGGGGCGCCGAGGAACAGATTCGCCTCGTGGCCGTCGGTCAGGGGGCCGATCGCGGCGAGGGTGCGGTGGACTTCTCGCCACTCCCCTGTGCCCCGCCGGGCCCGCTCGATCTGGAGCAAGGCGGCTCCGAGTGAACCGTGGGCGAGGGACTGCCGAGGAAAGGTGTCTGCAGCGGCCGGCGGTGTGGTCGTCATGCCGAGGCTCCTTCCGGGCGGCGGGTCCAGGCGAGGGCTGCGGCTCTGGCCATCCGGCGACAGGTTGCCTCCGCCGTGCTGTCGATTCCGGCGACGCGGTTGTGGTGCATGTGCAGGAGAGAGGGCAGCACGCCTTCTGGGCTACGGCCCGCCAGCATTCGGCGGTAGTGGTTCAAGGCCTCACCGCGTGCTTCCCATGCGGCGACCACCGCGTTCCCGCCGTACAGACAGGCGAGGCCGTTGCGTCCGGCCGGGTCCGAGAGTTCCAGCGCGAGGGCTTGCAGGTCGTGCGGGACGGGTGTGCCGTCGCTGCGCAGAAGGTGCTGGACCAGCCAGGTACAGCCGGCATCGCGAGAACCGAGGAACGTGGTGGCGATGTTCACGAAGGAGGCAGCGGTGACGGCGGGCCGGACTTCCATCGGGACCGCCAAGGCCAGCTGGCTGATGGCTACCGCCGAGTCGGCGACGAAGTACTCCTCCGCCGCTTCCAGCACCGGCCCGGTGCCGTAGCGGCCGGCTTCGGGGCGATCGGTGTCCCACTGCACGTGTTGGATCAGGCCCTCTCGGCGGAGGTCGGTCGCCCAGTGGGCGACGGTCTCCACCGCGGGGCCGACTGCTCCGGCCCCAGGGAGGCACAACCGCAGGCGGAGGTGGGCGTCAGGGTCGGCATAGCGGGTGAACCAGGCCGAGGGAGGCGTGTTCCACCCTTCTTCCAGGAGGCGGGGCAGGTGCCTCGTCAGTACCTCGGGCAGATGCACCGCGCTGCCGTAGAGCTTCACGAAAGCCCAGTGCGAGGATCCGGGCATCCGGGCCGAGGCTTCGCCAGTGGAGGAGCGGACCACAGGTACGGGGGTGGGCTTCTGATCGGAGGCGAGCGTCACAGTGACCTCGTGAGCACGTCCGATCCAGCCGTAGGCCCGTTCCTCGGGAGCTTCGCGCAGGACAGCCGTGTCGTGTCGTCGGAGTTCGGCACGAAGGAGTTCTTGATGGACCGGCTCCTCAAGGTCGAGGCGCAGGCGCTGGTCGGTGGCGCCGACGAACACCGTGCGCGGTACGCCGTAGGTGCAACGCCAGTTGATGAAGCGCTCCAGCCAGTCGTCTCCGTCCCCGAGGTCGCGCGCACGCAGTTGCCACTTGGCTTCAGCGAGGATGGTCCGGCCCACGCGGACCTCGGGCAAGAAGGGCAGTCGGCCAGCTGCGCCCCAGAAGAAGGGGATCAGGACGGCGGTGTGGGAACGGGCGAGCTCGCAGACGAACCGGATCAGCGGGTGGGTGCCGCTCGAGAGCTCGACAGCGTTCATCACCGTCGGCTCGATGATCCGCCCCGTGGACGCCGACAGGAGGTAGAGCCGGTTCGAGTCCGCGACGACACCGAGGTCATCGAGGTCCAGGGTCGCAGCGGGATTGTGCTCGCCGAGGGCCAACAGCTCGGGCGCGACGATGGGCGAGCGGCTCACGTTGTTGACCGGCACCTTCAGCGGTGGGCCCGAGACCTGCCCGCGGACGGCACCTTCGGTCAAGGTGGGCAGCGCGGCGTGCACGGCGGCGACCCGGTCACGGTCTGCCCGTTCGAGCATGGGCAGGAATCGCCCGGTCGTGATGCCGACCGCGAGGGAGAGCCCGACGGTGGAGAGCGTGAAACAGCCTTCTTCCAGAGCCTGCTGGGACTCCGCGAGCACGGTGAAGACGAACTCCGCGTGTGCGGGGACCTGAGTCGGAGCGGCGACGGCGAGCGCCTCGAGATCCGCGTCCGTGAGCACGATCTCTCGACGGGAGGTCAGGGCGGCGTTCTGAGCCATGGCCAGGAGGTGCTCGTCGCGCGGCGTCGTCGCCAGGACGGGCCGGGGCAGGACGGTGCCGCGGTAGCCGACGGGGTAACCGAGCCCGGTGTCAGGGTCGGTGAGTTCCCGCACCGGAACGACCATGCCCATGCTGTACCGCTCCAGGAACCGGGTGAGGTAATCGCGCCAGGCCGGGGAACCGTTCGGGTAAGGCGTGATGCGGGCGACGACGTCCAGGGCCCGGCTCGCCTCGTCGGCGATCTGCTGTGGGAGGACGACGTCACAGTCCGGCCGCAGGTTCACTGCCAAGTTGCCGTTGCCCACGCTGGTGAGACGGTTCATCGCGGCGGCGACCCGCCCGCGGATCCCGGCTTGCGCATCCGCGTGTACGCGGTCGTGCTGATCAAGCATGTGGTGGATGCCCCGCAGGTCCTCCGTCTGCACCGCCAAGGATCGTCCAGCAGTTCCGGCGCGATGGGCCTCATCCAGCTGGGCGATCAGGTGTCCGAGGGCGTCGTCAACCGTCATAGGGGCGTGAAGGTCGGTGAGGAGAACTCGGTGTCGAACCAGGGTGCGCACCATGTCTTCGATCACCGGCACGGGGGTGTCGGGGTAGTCGCCGTGCAGCTTGGAGACGAGTTCGCGAACGGGCGTGGGTGACTGTGCCGATGAGAGCGCCAGTTCTGATGCCTGGGTACGGCGGAGGGTGGTCTCGGTCGGCCCCCTCAGGCCGGGCTGGCAGGGGACGGCGATGTGCCGGCCTCGGGCGGTGAATGTCGGATCGGTGACGACGTGTAGATGCCGCAGCACGTCCGGATCCTGCTCCAGTGAGGTGATCACGGCGTGCAGCCACGTCGCGTCGGCCCTGGCGTACGTGGTGTGTTCCTCGCCGCAGCGCACGGTGGTCGACCCGGCGAAGCGCACAGGGGATGTGCCTGCAAAGGTTCCGAAAGGAGTCGCGCGGAACTGCATGCGCAGGAGGTACCGGTTGAGCGAGAGCGCGGCTCGGCGGATCCGAGAGGTGCGTTCCTCACCGCGCAGGGTCCTGCGGATGGTGTCAGCCAGCACCGGCGCGGCGAGCTCGATGGCCCCGGCGCGCCGGTCGTCGCTCCAGACCAGTTCGATCCACCGGCGGCAGTTGTCCGCGTCCATGAGGGGATCGGGAACGGCCGCAGGGCAGGCAGGCGGCGAAGCAGAGAGCGCAAACGCCGACACCCTAATCATGTTCGCGTCAACGACTCGGTACATGGCCGTTCCTCCTTCGCCGGGGTGGTGCGAGGTGTGTGCGGGCCGACCGGCGGCCCGCACACACCCCGTGGGGGATTGGGTCAGCCGATGCAGGTGCTGTTGGAGCACGCGGACTGGCAGGTGGACCCGCAGCCGTCGCCGGTGTCGTTCAGCAGCGCCCCGATCACGGGCAGGGCCGCGATGGTCTCGATGTTCAGATCGAAGTCGGATCCGGACTCCGCCGCGAACGACGTCGCGGTCTGCGGGAGGGGCCTGGTGTTCTGCTGTGCCATGGTGAGTCTCCTCGGTGGAGGGATCAGTGGACTGTGCGGATGTGCATGTGGAACCACCTGGCTAGGACGAAGGGTCACGGCCAGGAGATGGTGATCCGCGTGTGCGGCCGCTCGATGACCCTGCCCACGGGAAGGTGCTCGTCGGGCGTGCCCGCTGGGAAGACCGCGATGTGCGCGCGGTCGCCTCGGTGCCCGTCGTGCCAGGCCTGGATCTCCTCGGCCAGGCGCTCAGCGACCTTCCGGCCGTTGGGTCCGTGCCCGATAGCGCCCAGCTCGTAGCGGTCCTCCTGGTCGGTGGGCCGCGAGCGCCGATAGGCGAAGCTGTCGCCGTCCACGAGCGTCGGTGTTCCGACCGGTGACGCGACGGCCACGACTCCGCGTCGCCTGGCCTCGATCTTGGCGGCCATGAGAGGCAGGTTGTCGAGGGCAGTCGTCAGCCAGAGGTCGAGGTGCTCCATCGACTCCTCGCCGCCGACGGTGACTCCGGACCACGCCTCCATCCGGGGAGAACGCAGAGCCGCACGAAGCGCCTCGGTGTCGGGCTCGGGGTGGCCGTCGAGACGGAGAGCTACTTCGGCACCTTCCTCGTCGTGGAGGACGGCGAGGCGCATCCGGTTCTCGCCGGCACCGCGGATCGGGACGAAGCCGCACTGCTCGAACCCGTCGCTGAGGAGCCGGTCGCCGTCGCGGACGAACGCGACCGTGCGCGTCATGCTGCGCATCCGTAGCGGCACCACGAGCCGGCCGCCCTCCTTGAGCTGCGCGGTCCAGGCGGGCGGGATGTCCGCGGACTGGACGGTGGCCACGATGCGGTCGAAGGGTCCGTGCTCGGGTGCCCCGTGCTCGCCATCACGGGTGATCACGGTGACGTTCTCGTAGCCCGTGCTCTTGATGAATCGCTCCGCACGCGCGGTGACATCTACGTCGATGTCCATGGTGATCACCCGACCGCCATCACCGGTCATCTCCGCGAGGTAGGCGGCATTGGGTCCACCGGACCCGATCTCCAACACCGTCATCCCCGGCTTGATGTCGGCCTGCTCGATCTGCATCGCCTGAATCCGAGGCGCCGAGACGGAGCTGATGTCCACACCGTTCTCGTCGGTCTTGGTGATCGTGGCGGTCTCGACCTCGTACGTCTTGGCTACCTCCACTTCCGGGGTGGCCAGGTGACGGGGGACGGCACGGAACGCGGCAACGACGCGAGGGTCACGGGCGGCCCCGACCTCGATGAGCCGCTGGACCATGGTGTCGCGCAGCTGCTGCTCCGGGTTGGCGAGTTCGGTCATGATTGTTCTCCTCTTCGGCGAGATTGCGCCGGGCTCTGGGTCGAGAAGGCTGGCGGACCGGCATGGACCGAGAGGCCCGTGAGTCAGGGACCTGGCGGCCGTCCGCGCCGGGGTGATCAACCGCCCGACGGCTCGGCCGGTGACGTCCGGACCGCCAGGCGGTCGTCAATAGCGCGCGCGGCAGGGAGGCCGGCGCCGGGATCTCGGAGCAGGCCATGCACCAGCTCCTGCCGGAGCCGCATAGGGCCGGGCACTTTGGCTGCAGAGCCGTGGGGGGAACCGGGCCGGCGATGACCGCTGCTCGGTTACGCAGCGCGGCTCGGGCTGTCCTGTGGGCGCGTCACGACCAGACCGAGGCCGGTGTGGGCAGGCCCTGGTCCGCGAGTTCGATCATCCGACCCACGATGTCGCCCAGGTCCGCGTCCTTCGCGCCGATGACGGCGAGCATCGACTGGTCGGGAGCGCCCACCAGGATGAGCGTCTGGCCGAACCGGTCCTCGATCACGCTGTGGCTCCACGGGTTCCCGCGGGAGGCGAGGTCGCCGGCGATGTCGAGGCTCCTACCGCTCACGGAGCCCAGCGCCGCCATCAGGGCCGCCCACTTGTCCGCTTCGTCGCGGGCGATTCCAGGCGATGTACCCGCGACGAGGCCCTCGGGGCCGACATGGATGGCCGCCACGGCGCCGTTGGCTTCGGTCACCAGATCGCTGAGGAAGGACGGCTGCGGATGGGGCTGCATGACTACTCCTTGGCCGGAGTGGAGGAAGAGACGGATGGACGCTGAGGCATCGGTCACGGGGTACCCGCGCTCCTCGGGATGCCCTCGCCGAGCGCATCCCGCAGGGCCGGCCGGCCCGCCCGGTCCTCCGACGGCACCTGACCCCTCTCGGTGAAGACGGCGGCCACCGCCCACTCGCGGGACTCGGCAGACTGCTGGCAGTGGTTCTCCAGTACGGCGTCCGGATCTCCACCCGGTGAGGCAAGGTAGATCGCTACGGGGACATGGCCCGGCGATCGAAGTGCGTCCGAGGGCATGTCACCACTGTCACAGCAGTGTCGCCCCGAGTGAACCGGCGGCCCGTACGACTTCGGAAGATCGCTGGAGGGCGAAGTCGTATGGCCCGTACGAGTTCATGTCTTCCTGCCGCCCGGCAACGTCAGTGGCAGGAGGCCGTGTTCGGCTCCACCGGGTCGAGGTCCAGCAGCCTGGCAACCGTGGAGGCTGTTCCGTGGCCGTCAGCGAACACGGCCGTTATGCCCATCGCCTCGGCGGGCGCCAGGTTCGGCCGGTGGTCGTCTACGAACACGCACTCTGAGCCGGCCAGCCCCATCCGCTCCAGCGTTCGCTGGTAGATCTCCGGGGAAGGCTTCGCGACGCCCTCGACCCCGCTGATGACCCGCACGTCGAACAGGTCCCATACTCCGGTCTTCTCGTACGGGTTGTACGGGGAGAAGCCGTAGGAGTTGGACAGGAGGGCGACAACGATCCCGGCGGAGCGGGCGCGCTGCGTCAGCTCCACCATCTCCGCCACGGCCCGCACCTCGCCGTGGGCCCGGCCCATCAGGTTGTCGCTGGAAACGCCCATGAGCGCTGCGGTCCGCCGGTTCCACTCGGCCTGCTCCATGCGGCCCAGTTCCAGCTCGATGTACAGCGCTCGGCCTGATGGATCGTCTTCCAGCGTGCGCCGCCACGTGTCGGCCGGCAGCCCCTCACTGGCGCACCACGCCCGCGAGGACTGCCCGATCGGAGTGGTCATCACTCCCGCGAAGTCGAGTATCAGGCCGCGGTAGGACAACGGGCTCTCCCAGACTGAGGATTCGAATCAGCAACTCACCGGACGGTCGGCGAGGTCCCAAGGATCTCAGACAGTTTCCGAATCCGGGCGTTCCCGGCGCGACCGGCCCTCTGGATGATCACCCCGGGGATGGCCTGATGCTTGGCCCACTCCGGATGGGCCGAGCAGACTTCCAGCAGCGTATCCAGAGACGTCTCCCACTGGCGCGCGTCGGCCTGAGCGAGCGCGATGTCCAGCTGCATCCTGCTGTGCGCGGCCTGGGTCAGACCGGCCGGATCGAACCGTCGGGAGAGGTCAAGCGCCTTTCCTGCATTTCCAAGGGTTACGTTGATCCCCACGGCTTGGGCGCCGGCATACGAGGGCCCGAACTGCATCCCGTTGCCGAAGACGTCGCGGCCCAGCCGCGCCGCCACCGCGTGCGCCTGAGAAAGCATGTCCGCTGACCGTTCGGAGTCGCCGAGCCGGGAGGCAGCAACCGCCGCGAAGACGAGGTTCTTCCCATGCGCAGCCAATAGCCCCGTGCCGTGCTCGGAGAATCTCGGCTCGGCTCGGATCGCCGCTGACTCGGCCTCGCGCAATGCCTGTTCCACGCGAGCATCCCGCAGTAAGACCCGCGCTCGTGCAGACGCCAGCATCGACACCCGGACAGGGTCGGCTGCCAACTCCGCGTGCCGGATTGCGTGTCCGATCGAGGCGTACGCCAGGTCCCTGGCTCCAAGGAAGTTGGCGATCAAGCCGGCAGCCCGGAAGGCATCCGACAACAGACCGTTGCCCTCAGCTTCCTGGCCGGCCGGCACCTCTTGCCCGAACAGAGCCACCGACCGCAGGAACGGTGCGGCCAAGGAGCCGGCTTCGGCGTACGCCCCGCGCCAGTACACCCGCCACATCCGATCAGCTGCCTCGGCGAGATCGGCCGGCCCCGGAGCGGCCCCCTCGGCAGGGTCAGCCAGCATGCCGGCAGCGGTGTCGTGGACCGTCCGTGACAGCTCACGCAACATCGAGCGATCGTCCCGCCCCATCCCACGGCGGGGGGCCTGTTGCCCCAGGATCACCGACACGTCGGAGTGCAGCGCCTCCGCGAGACGAAGGAGCGTCGGTAATGAGACGTTCTTGTCCTGCTCGGCCTTTTGGATGGTGTGCTTCGACAGCCCGGACCGCTCAGCCAGGTCTGTCTGGGTCTCCTTGCCCCTGAGCATTTTGATCCGCTCACCTGTGGTGAAGTCTTGCCACTGTCCCACTGGTTTCCCCTCCGTGAGATGTGTCCCTGGACGATAGCCGCACGGGTGCTCCGCCAGGTGGAGTTTGCCGTCCGCCCTGCGTTCCGCGAGCGCGATATCAGCCCCGCACTGGATCGGGATACAGCACCGGCATGTCTTCCACTTGGCGCTCGGCGCACCCACCTCGGACCGGTGGATGAGCCGGGAGGATGGCGACGGGGGACGGGAGCCCACCATGCTCGGGAAGTGCATCCACGGTGCCCAGGTGCGGGTCCTGGGAGGGCGGCCCCGGCTACAGGGACGTGCCCAGGCCCTCGCTCAGGGAGGTGAAGGCGGTCTCCGCGTCGCGGACCGCGGCCGGGTAGCGGGCTTCCGCCGTGGCGCCGGCGGACAGGGCGTCGAGGTTGTCCATCGAGAGCAGCCAGTGGGTGCCGACCACCCAGGAGGCCGCCAGCCGGGCCGTCAGTTCGGGAGTGCCGGCCGTGTCGACGAGGGCCGCGGCCAGGGCCCGCCGGGAGCCTTCCTGGAAGCCGACCGACCGGGCCAGCAGCGCCGGCGTGTCCCGGACCAGCCGGGCGAAGGCGAGGACCTGGGGGATGTCGTTGAGGCCGGTGATCGGGTCCCGGTCCCGCAGCCCCGCCAGGAAGTGCTCCCGCAGGGCGGTCAGCGGCCCGACCTCCGCAGGCCTGGCCCGCACCACGCGCGCCGCCTCGTCCTCGTGGTCGGCGAAGCGGTGGATGACCAGGTCTTCCTTGGTGGGGAAGTAGGCGAAGAGCGTCCGCTTGGACACCTCCGCCGCCTCGGCCACCTGCACCACCGACACCTGGTCGAAGCCGTGCTCGAGGAAGAGCGCGATCGCCGCCTCGGAGATGGCGGCGTGCGTCCGTGCTCGTTTCCGTTCCCGCAGCCCAGTCATGCCGCTCACGGTACCAAGAAACCTGCACTTGGAAGATTTCTGCACCGGGTATACATTCTTATTGCGGTTTACATTTACACCTGGTCACCCTGGGAGGAACCATGACCGAGCGCGTCACGGCGGCCGACACGACGGCGGCGGCGGAGGTGATCGTGGCGGGCGCCGGCCCCACCGGCCTCACACTCGCCTGCGAGCTGGCACTGGCCGGTGTACGGACCCTGGTGGTCGAACGCCTCCCGGAGCGGATCGAGCAGATGAAGGGCGGTGCGCTCCAGCCCCGCACCCAGGAACTCTTCGATCTGCGCGGCCTGTTGGAGCCGATGCGGGAGCGCGCGCTCGACCGGGAGCCGGCCGGCGGCGGCCACTTCGCGATGCTCCCGGTGCCGCTGGACTACGGCGCGTGGGACACCGCCCACCCCTACCCGCTGTCCGTCCCGCAGGGCGACGTCGAGGCGGTGCTCGAGGAGCGCGCCCGGGCCCTCGGCGTGACGGTGCTGCGCGACACCCCCGTCACGGCCGTGGCGCAGACGGCGGACGGCGTGCGGGTCACCGCGGGCGGCCGGGAGATCGGCGCACGCTACCTGATGGCCTGCGACGGCGGGCACAGCACGATCCGCAAGCTGCTCCAGGTGCCCTTCCCGGGCCGCGCGGGGACGTACACCGCGGTCCTCGCCGACGTACGCCTGACGTCCGTCTCGGAGCTGGTCCCGCAGAGCATCGGGCACATCAGCACGCTCACCCGGCAGGTCGGCGACGACTGGGTGATGCTGGTGCCGCTGGGCGAGGGCCGCTACCGCTTCACCGGCGGCCGGACCAGCGGCGCGGAGCTGGCCAAGGACCGGCCGGTGACCTTCGAGGAGATCGCCGCCCAACTGCGGGCCGTATACGGCGAGGAGACCGTACTGGCCGAGGTGGTGCACGCCTCCCGGTTCGGCGACGCCACCCGGCAGATCGAGCGCTACCGGGTCGGGAACGTCTTCTTCGCCGGCGACGCGGCGCACATCCACCCGCCGTTCGGCGGCCAGGGCCTCAACCTGGGCGTGGCGGACGCCTTCAACCTGGGCTGGAAGGCCGCCGCCGTCCTGCGCGGCCGCGCCCCGGCCGGACTCCTGGACACCTACCACGCCGAACGGCACCCGGCGGGTGCCTGGGTCCTGCACATCACCCAGGCGCAGCGGGTCTTCGCCGACCCCCGCCCGGCCGAGGACGTCGTCGAACTGCGCACGGTCTTCACGCAGATGCTCCGGCTCCCGGAGGCCAACCGGTACCTGGCGGGGCAGATGTCGGGGCTGTCGCATGCCTACGAACTGCCGGGCGGGCACCCGCTGACCGGGCGCCGCGCCGCCGGACTCGACCCGGCGCTGTTCCACGACGGCCGGCCGGTCCTGGTCGACCTGGCGGGGATCCTCCCCGACGGGCTCGGCGCCGTCCGCGCCGCGCCGGTGCCCGGTCTGCCCGCCGCCCTGCTCGTCCGCCCGGACGGGTACGTCGCCTGGGCGGCCGACACCACCCCCGACGCCGCCGGGCTGGCGGCCTTGGCCGCCCACCCCTGCCGGCCGCTGTGCGGCTGACCGGACGGGCCCGGTGCGGCCCTGGCCCGGATCAGGCCGGGGTCGGGTAGATCCGGGACTGCTTCACGCTTCCGAAGGCGAAGCTGGACTCGATGGAGGCGATGCCGGGGATGGCGTGGATGCGCTTGCGGACCAGGGCCTCGTAGGCCTCCAGGCTCTCGATCACCACCCGGAGCAGGTAGTCGCTGCTGCCCGCCATCAGGTAGCAGTCCTGGATGTGCTCGATCACGCCGACGTGCTCTTCGAAGACCTTGACCGCGTCCGCGGTGTGGCGTTCCAGCCGTATCCGGACGAAGACGGTGATCGGCAGGCCGTACGCGACCTGGTCGACCATGGCGGTGTAACCGCGGATCAGGCCGGCCTGCTCCAGCCGCCGGACCCGCCGCAGGCAGGGCGAAGGCGAGAGCCGGACCCGGTCGGCGAGGTCCTGGTTGGAGAGCCGGCCGTCGGCCTGCAGCTCGCGGATGATCTGCCGGTCGACGGCGTCCATCGTCTTTTCCCCCTGGGCTTGGCAGATTCTGCCCTCACGGTACGTCTGGAGGGCAGAAGTGGCAATCGGCTGCCCCGGCCCAGGCCCTAGCGTTGCGGCATGGCCGGATCCGGCCCCCGAGGGCTGGAGGAGCCGCCTTGGTCACCACGCATTCCGTCCCCGCGACGACGGCGCCGCCCGGGCGCCGCACGCGCGGGATACCCGGGCTCACGCCCCAGGCCCAGGGCGCGGCCGCGCTGCTGGTGACCGTCCTGATCTGGGCCGGCTTCGCGCTGAGCGCGCGGGCCCTGCACGGCTCGTCGCTGGCCCCGGCCGACGCGGGCCTGCTGCGCTTCGGCGTGCCGCTGCTGGTGCTGGCGCCCGCGCTGTGGCGGCGCCGCCGCCGGATCGCCGCCGTCCGCCCGGCCGCCGCACTGAAGATCGTCTGTGGCGCGGGGGTGCCGTTCTTCCTCGCCGCGATGCACGGCGGGGCCCTGACCTCGGCCGCCTTCGTCGGCTCGCTGGTGCCCGGCATGGTCCCGCTGTTCGTCAGCCTCCTGATGGTCCTGAGCGGGCGCGGCCTGCCCCGCGGCAGCCAGGCGGCCGGCCTGCTGCTGATCGCCACCGGGGTGCTCGTCCTGGTCTGGCGCTACCTGGTGCCGGTCGACGCGGACGTGCTGACCGGCTCCGGCATCCTGCTCCTGGCCAGCGGGCTGTGGGCGCTGTACACGGTGGGGCTCAAGGAGGTGGAGCTCGACCCGGTCGGCTCCATCGGCCTGCTCTGCCTGCCGTCCTTCGTCCTGCTCGGCCTGCTGGTGCTCACCGGGGTGCTGCCCACCGGCCTGGGCTCGGCCGCCGCCTCCGACATCGCGCTCTTCGCGGTGGTGCAGGGGCTGGGCGTCGGCCTGGTCGCCGGCCTGACGTACGCCTTCGCCATCCGGCGGCTCGGCGCGGAGCGCAGCTCCGTGGCCGGCAGCCTCAGCCCGGTGGCCGTGGTGCTGCTGGCCGTACCGGTGCTGGGCGAGTCGCCGACCCCGGCGGTGCTGGCCGGCGTCCCGCTGATCACGGCGGGCGTGGTGCTCGCCAACCGGCGCCCCAGGCCCGCCCCGGTCCCCGCCGCCCCCTCCTCCGCCCCGTCCGACACCGAGGTTGCCACCGATGCTTGACCTTCTCCTCCCGCCGCCCGTGGACCCGCTGTGGGACCTCACCGAGGCGTACGGGGCCGACCCCCGGCCCGAGCGCCTGGACCTGGTCGTGGGCGTCTACCGCGACCACACCGGCGCCACCCCGGTCATGAGCGCCGTACGGCAGGCCGAGATACGCCTGGCGGAACGTTCCCTCTCCAAGGAGTACCGGGGCCTGTCCGGCAACACCGCCTTCAACCGGGCGATGCTCGCCATGGTGCTGGGCGAGTCCGGGCCGGCCGGGCGCGCGGTGGCCGTGCAGACGGTGGCCGGCAGCGGCGCCCTGCGCCTGCTCGCCGACCTGATCTGCCGCACCCGCCCGGGCACCACGGTGTGGATCAGCGACCCGGCGTACGTCAACCACCGCCCCATCATGGAGGCGGCGGGCCTGGCGGTGCGCACGTACCGCTGGCAGGACGCCGAGGGCCGCTTCGACTCCGCCGGCATGCTCGCCGACCTGGCCGGCGCGGGCCGCGACGACGTGGTGCTGCTCCAGGGCTGCTGCCACAACCCCACCGGCGTGGACCCGGCCCCGCGGGACTGGGGGGCGGTGGCCGAACTGGCCGTCCGGCGCGGCTGGGTGCCCTTCGTGGACCTCGCCTACCACGGCCTCGGTGACGGCCTGGACGCCGACCTCGCCCCCACCCGGCTGCTCGCCGACCGGGTGCCGGAGATGCTGGTGGCCGTCAGCTGCTCCAAGAACTTCGGGCTCTACAGCGACCGGACCGGCTGCGCCATGGTGCTCGGCACCTCCGCGCAGGCGCTGCGGCACGCCGAGACGGCGCTCCAGAACGCCGCCCGCACGCTGTACTCCATGCCCCCCGAGCACGGTGCGGCCGTGGTGACCACCGTCCTCGAGGACGCCGGCCTGCGGGCCGAGTGGCGTGCGGAGCTGGACGCCATGCGCGGCCGGATCGCCGCCAACAGGACCGCCCTGGCAGCCCGGTTGACCGAACTGGGCCGGCCGGTCGAGGCGGAGGTGCTGGCGCAGCAGAAGGGCATGTTCTCGATGCTGCCGCTGACGCCCGGTCACATGCAGGAACTGCGGGCCCGGTTCGCGATCTACGGCACGGTCGCGGGCCGGATCAACATCGCCGGTCTGCCGGCCGACCGGGTCAGCTGCCTGGCCCGGGGGATCGCCGGGGTGCTGGACGGCGCCGCCGGCTGAGGGGTGTGCGTACCGGGCCGGGCGGGCTCAGCCGAAGTCGAGTCCGCCGGTCCGGGTCCGCTTGAGCTCGAAGAAGTCGGGGTGTCCGGCCAGCAGCCGGACCCCGTCGAAGACGCGGACCGCGTCCTCGCCGCGGGGTATGGAGCTGAGCACCGGGCCGAAGAAGGCGGTGCCGTCCACGTGCATGGTAGGGGTGCCGACCTCCTCGCCCACCGGGTCCATGCCCTCGTGGTGGCTCTTGCGCAGGGCGTCGTCGTACGCCGTGGAACGGGCCGCCTCGGCCAGTTCGAGCGGGAGGCCCGCCTCGGCCAGGGCCTCGCGGATCACCTCGTCGTCGGCCGGCCGGTCGTCGCGGTGGAAGCGGTTGCCCAGCGCGGTGTACAGGTCGCGCAGCACGTGCGCGCCGTGCCGCTCGGCCGCCGCGATGCACACCCGCACGGGCCCCCAGCCCGTCTCCATCAGGCGCTGGTAGCGCTCGGGCAGGCCCTCCCGGCCCTCGTTGAGCACGGACAGGCTCATCACCCGGAAGGTCAGGTCGACCTCGCGGTGCCGCTCCACCTCCAGGATCCAGCGCGAAGTGATCCAGGCGAAGGGGCAGATGGGGTCGAAGTAGAAATCGATCTTGGTGGTCATGTGATCGATGCTAGGCGTCCAGTGGCCTGAAACAGAGAGCCATTTGCACCCCCGGACAGTGGGCCATTCACGGCTCGGCCGCGATCCGGTGCAGCAGGGCGCCGAAGCCGTACGGGGTGCGGCCCGGCCCGCGGGCGGGGAGAATCGGAACGGTGAGCGACAGCGGGGGCGCAGCTTCGGGCGCTTCCCACGACGTCACCGGCACCGCCTCCGCCGGCGCGGGACGGCCCGCACCGGCGCCGGGGGAGCCGACCGCGCCGTCCGCACCGGCATCGGGTCAGCCGTCCGCCCCCATCCGGTTGCACCGCAACCTCGTCTTCGCCGCGATGGTGTTCACCGTCGCCATGGTCTTCGTCGACCAGACCATCGTCAGCATCGCCGCACCGAGCATCACCGAAGAACTCGGCCTGTCCGCCTCGGCGATGCAGCGCGTGGTCAACGCCTACCTGCTCGCGCTGGCCGCCTTCTTCGCACTCGGCGGGCGGCTCGCCGACATCCTCGGCCACCGCCGGGTGGTGGTCGCCGGCACCCTCGTCTTCGTCGCCTCCTCCGTGCTGTGCGGCTCGGTGCCGGGCGGCGCGGCAGCCGAGACCTGGCTGCTCGTCTTCCGCGCCACCCAGGGACTGGGCGCGGCGCTGGTCTTCCCCGCCGCGCTGGCCGTCGTCGTGGACGTCTTCCCGGTCGGCGAACGCGGCCGCGCCCTGGCCCTGTTCTACGTCCTGGCCGGCGGACTCACCGCGCTGGGACCGCTCTTCGGCGGCTGGCTGACCGCCTGGACCTGGCGGGCGGTGTTCTGGATCAACGTCCCCGTGGCCCTGGTCGCGCTGGTCCTCACCGCCCTCGCCCACTTCCCCGACTCCCGGCGCCGCGAACGCCTGGACGCCCCCGGCGCGTTGCTCGTCGCGGCCGGCCTCGGCCTGAACGTCCTCGGACTGCAGCAGGCGGCGGCCTGGGGCTGGGGCCGGCCCCTCACCTGGGCCTGCATCGGCGGCGGGATCCTGGTCCTGGTCGTCTTCTGCCGGTACGAACTGCGCACCACCGAACCGCTGATCCGGCTGCGGGTGTTCCGCGACCGGGCCTTCACCGCCGACACGCTGGTACTCTTCTTCTCCACCCTCGCCTTCGTGCCGGTGATGTTCTTCGCATCCGTCTACGCGCAGGTCTCGCTCAGCGCCTCACCGGACCAGGCCGGGCTGTACATCCTGTACTTCTTCGCCGGCTTCGGGCTCGCCGCGCAGTGGGGCGGCCGGATCCTCGACAAGCGCGGGGCCCGCCCGGCGATGCGGCTGGGCACCGCGCTCGGCTGCGCGGGCTTCGCCCTGTGGGCGAGCAAGCTGACCGTGCTGTCGGCCCACGACCAGTGGCCCTACGCCTGCCTGGCCGGGGCCGGCATCGGCCTGCTGCTGTCCCCGGCCGCCACCGATGCCGTGAACCGGGCCATCGGCGCCTCGTACGGCGAGGTCACCGGCGTCACGCAGACGGTGCGCAACTACGCGGCGGCGGTGGGCATGGCGGTCTTCGGCACCCTCCTCACCCACGTCATGACCAGCCGGGTCACCCAGACCCTGGTCGCCGCCGGCACACCCCCGGACCGCGCTCCCGGTCTGGCCCGCACCATCGCGGAGCGGATCACCGGCCATCCGGACGACCGGCTGCCCACCGGCACCGGCCCGGCCGCCACGGCGATGCGCCACTCCATCCAGGACATCCGGCTGGACTTCGCCGAGGCCAACCGGCCGGTCTTCTACGGGATGGCCGTCGCGATGGCGCTGGCGTACCTGTGCACGCTGCTGCACCCGGGGACGCGGGTGGCGGACGAGGACCGCCCCCGGCCCGCGGCGGCCCCCGGCACCGGGACGCCGCCATGACCCCCGACGCCCTCACCCCGACGACCGGCAGGCGGCTGGTGGCCGGCGGCCTCCTGTGGGCCTCACTGGTCCAGATGCCCGTGGTGAACAACGCCGTGGTGCTGCCCGAGGCCACCAACCAGAGCCTGGTGCACCAGATCATCTCCGCCCTCGGCATCACCCGCTGCGGCCGGGTCGAGGGCTTCCGCTTCTGCTCGCCCTGGCACGAGGCCGCCGACGTCGCCTGGATCGTCGGCGGGCTCTGCCTGGCCCTCGGCGCGGTGCTGAACGCCGGGCTCTTCCCGGCCGGCCGGCTGCGGAACACCGCCTTCACCGCACTGGCCCTCAGCGGCCTGGGCCTGACCGCCACCGGCCTCAACCCCTACAACCTCCGCCCGGCCGCGCACCTGCTCTCCGCCGGCACCTGCTTCTTCAGCGGGGCGGTCGGCGTGCTGCTGCTGGGCGTCCTGCTCCGGCGGACCGGGCGGCCGTACTGGGGTGCGGCGGGCATCGTCTGCGGGGTGACCTCCCTGATCTGCGCCGTGCTGACCGGGGTCCGGCCCGACCCCAGCGACCAGGGCGCCTTCGAACGCGCCTCGGCCTGGCCCAGCATCCTGTGGATCATCGTCACCGGGGCGATGCTGCTCTTCTCCCGCCCACGCACTCCTGCGGGTGAAACCCGCTGAGACACGCCGGACGAAGGCCGCGTCCCGGGCAAGCTCTGCTACGAGGGCACTCGCGAGGAGCCCGCGCAGAGCGTGCGCGGGGGCCGAGGCCAGGGGAGGCAGCATGTCCCGTCCAAGCCGCCGGCCGGTCCGGGCTGCGGTGAGCCTGCTGGCCGCCTGCCTGCTCGCGGTCGGCTGCTCCGTGCAGGTACCGCCGCGCGGTGCGCTCGGCGGCAGCGCGGGGCGGACCGTGGCGGTGGGCGCCTACCTGCACTACGGCTCGCCCGGCGTGGACCGGATGCGGGAGCTGTCCCGCTGGCTGGGCGGCACCGAGCTGCGCGCCGGGCACACCTACCTGCCCGGGGACAGCTGGGCCAACATCGAAGGGGCCCCCGAATCGCTGCGGACCTGGGCCCGCTGGCGCCGGGCCAAGGCCGACCGGCTCTTCGTCCTCAACGTCCCCATGCTGGAGCACAACGAATCCGGTGCCCCCGACGCCCGGGTCGCCGAGCTGCTGCGGGCCGGCGCCCGGGGCGAGTACGACCGGCACTTCCGGCGGCTGGCCCAGCGGCTGGTCGGCATCGGCGTGCCGGACACGATCCTGGTGCTGGGCTGGGAGATGAACGGCTTCCAGTACACCGGCCGGTGCCGCCCGGACGCCGAGCACTGGAAGCAGTACTGGCGGCGCATCGTGGCCGCCATGCGGAGCGTGCCCGGAGCGCGGTTCCGCTTCGACTTCGCCCCCAACCGCGGGATCGACGCGATCGCCTGGACCCGCTGCTACCCCGGGGACGACGTGGTCGACATCATCGGCATGGACTCCTACGACCAGCCGCCCGGCGAGTCCTTCGACGACCAGATCGCCCAGCCCTACGGACTGCGGCAGCAGGTGGCCTTCGCCAACGCCCACCGCAAGCGCATCTCGTACCCGGAGTGGGGGCTCTTCCGCAACGGCGACGACCCGGAGTACATGCGGCGGATGCTGGCCTGGATCGCCGCGCAGAAGCCGCTGTACCACAGCATCACCGACTACTGCCCGCACGGCGTCTGGCAGTGCCACGAGAACCCGCGCTCCGCCCGGGTCTTCCGGGACGCCCTGCGCTCCGGGCGGGGCCGCCCGCGCTGAGCGGGGCGGTCAGTCCAGCGCGTCCCAGGGCACCTGCTCGAGCAGCCCGGGCAGCGCCCGCAGGAGCGGGCCGTCGTGCGGGAGGTCGAGGTCGTCGATGCGGGCGACCGGCGCGAGGCCGATGGAATTGCAGACGAAGGCGCCGTCGAAGCGGGCCAGGTCGTCCAGGCGCACCGGCTCCTGGCGCCAGGCCAGCCCGGCGTCCTCCAACTGCCGGCGCAGCAGCCTCATCGCGGTCCCCACCAGCTGGGGCCCCGCCGGCCAGACGATCGTGTCCCCGGCCACGAAGCCCACGTTGGTGATGGCGCCCTCGGCGACCGTGCCGTCCGGCGCCACCAGCAGCGCCTCGTCGTAGCCCGCCGCCTGCACCTGCCGCAGGTGCAGGCCCTGGCCGAACACCCCCACGTGCTTGAGGTGGGCGAACGGCCGGACGTACGGCACGCTGCGCAGCCGCTGGGGGCCGGCCGGAGCCGGCGTCGGGGGCCGTACGATCACCAGCGTGACGGGGTCGTCGGCACCCGGCGCGGCGTACACGTAGACGCGTACCGCGGCGTCCCGGACGCCCGCCTCCGCCAGGGCCTGCCGCATCCGGGCCAGCACCCGGCCGCCGTCCAGCCCCTGCCCGAACAACTCCCGCGTGGCGGCGTCGAGTCGGGCCAGATGCAGCGCCAGCCCCTGGACCCGGCCGTCCCGCACCTGCATGGCGGTCATGTGCCCGAACCCGCCCATGAGCATCACGGGCAGCGGCTCGGCCTCGACGGTCCGGCCCTCCACCTGCAGGAACGGCAGTGCATGATCATTCATGTCGCCACCCTAACCGGGCCCGTCCGGAGCGCGGGGAGACGGCCGTCAGGCGTGGTGCCAGCGGTTGCGGTGGTCGGCGGCGGGGCCGCAGACCATAGGCGTCCCCCGGGAGGTGACGCCGGTGGCCCCGGCGGGGGAGCAGAAGGCGCCGGGGTGCACGACGCGGGAGCCGCCGCCCGCGCCGCCGGTGTCGCTCCCGCCGCTGCTGCTTCCGCCGCTGCTCGACCCGCCTCCCGTGGAGCCGCTGCCACCGGTGCTGCCGCCGTCCGTGGAGCTGCCGCCCGTGCTCCCGTCCTGGCTCCGTCGTGGGCTCGGGCTCGGGTCGGCCGGGTGCAGCCGGGTGCCGGGTACGGCCGGGCAGACGCTCTCGGCAAGGTAGAGGCGCAGCAGCGTCGAGCCGGTCGCCGACGGCTTGCTCTCCTGGCTGCAGACCCGCCAGCCGTCGTGGTCCTTGGGCAGTTTCACGTCCGTGTAGGCGCTGACCGCCCGCAGCCGCACGACCTGCTGCTCGGCCTGGCGCCAGGACCGGCCGCCGAGTTGGGGTATGCCCGCCGCCGAGGCGGAGGGCGACGGCTCGGCGGCCGGGGCGGCCGCGACGGTCACGGTGACGGTCGGCCCCGGCACCTTCTTGACCTTGGTGACGGTGTCCGGGCCCAGTACGAGGGAGGCGGTGACCAGGGCGACACAGCCGAGCACCACGATGCCGCAGCCGCCCAGCCCGAAGCGCTGCCCGCGGGTCAGGCCGTGCGGCTCCGGCGGCGGACCCTGGACGAACGGTCCCGTGGGTGGCATCGGGGGAGGCCCCGGCTGGTAGGGGTTCGCCATGACGGAGTCCTCGGGGTGAAGGCGCACGGGTGTACGGGAGTTGCCGCCCGCGCACACCCTCCCGTCGACTGACCCCGCCCTTCTTTCACGGATGCCGGGTACACGTCAACCCTCGCGCGGCGCCCCGATCCGCGCCACGGCATCGACCACCGCGCGCCGGTGCCGGGCCCGGTGCTCCTCGGGCCACGCGGACGAGCCGTCCGCCGTGTCCGCGGGACCGACGCCGGTCGTGAACCAGGCCTGCGCCACCCCCAGGACCAGCGCGAGCACGTCCCCCGGCGCGTACCCGGCGTCCACCCGGCCGGCTTCCTGCGCTGCGACGAGGGAGGCGATCTTGCGTTCGTAGGACCCGGCCTCCAGCGCGGTGGCCTCCGGCCGCTCCAGCCGCTTCCACATCACCAGCCGCATCAGCCGGGGGTCCGCGGTGAGGTGGTCGAAGATCGCTCCCGCGTACTCGGGCAGGTGCAGGGCGTCGAAGGGCACCGACTCGGCCCCCTTCTCCAGCGCCTCCTGGATGACCTGGTCGAAGAGCTGCTCCTTGTTGCCGTAGTAGACGTAGATCATCCGCTTGTTCGCGCCGGCCGCCTCGGCGATCCGGTCGACCCGGGCCCCGGCGATGCCGTACCGCGCGAACTCGGCGAAGGCGGCCTCCAGGATCCGGGCCCTCGTTGCTTGGGAATCACGTGCCATACGGCCCAGGCTAGCAAGTAACTATCTAGTTATTGACAAACGGGTCCGGCGGCGCGCACCATGCAAATAACCAGTTAGTTACCACCTCGCCCCACCTCGCAAGGACACAGATCATGGAACTGCGCGCACTCGGCACCCAGGGACTCCACGTCAGCGCCGAAGGCCTCGGCTGCATGGGCATGAGCGCTTTCTACGGCGCCACCGACGAGACCGAATCGCTGGCGACCATCGCCCGCGCCCTGGAACTCGGCGTCACCATGCTGGACACCGCCGAGGGCTACGGCCCCTTCCACAACGAGCGGCTGATCGGGAAGGCCCTCGCGGGCCGCAACCGCGAGGACGTGGTGATCGCCACCAAGACCGGTGTCGAGTTCGACGACGACGGCACGCTGCACGGCTTCAACGGCAGCCCCGAGTACATCCACCGCGCCGCCGACCGCTCCCTGCGCCACCTCGGCACGGACCACATCGACCTGTACTACCTGCACCGCATCGACCCGGACGTGCCCGTGGAGGAGAGCATGGGCGCCATGTCCGAACTGGTCGCCGCGGGCAAGATCCGGTACGTCGGCGTCAGCGAGGCCGCCGCGGCCACGATCCGGCGGGCGCACGCCGTGCACCCCCTCACCGCCGTGCAGACGGAGTACTCGCTCTTCGAACGGGGCATCGAGGGCGACGGCGTACGGGCCACCCTCGACGAACTGGGCATCGGGCTGGTCGCCTACTCCCCGCTCGGCCGCGGATTCCTCTCCGGCGCCATCACCAGCCCGGACCAGTTCGCCGCCGACGACTTCCGACGCACCGACCCGCGCTTCCAGGGCGAGAACTTCGCCAGCAACCTCGCCGTGGTCGACGCCGTCCGGCGGCTGGCCGAGGAGAAGTCCGTCACCCCCTCCCAGCTGGCCCTCGCCTGGGTGCTGCACCAGGGCGCCGTCGCGATCCCCGGCACCAAGCGCCGCCGCTACCTGGAGGAGAACGTCGCCGCCACCGGGATCACGATCACCGAGCAGGACATCGCCGAGATCGAGGCCGTCGCCCCCCGAGGCGTCGCCTCCGGCGACCGCTACTCGGCCGACCTGATGCAGAGCCTCAACGGCTGACCCGCGCCACCCCGGCCCCGGCCCCGCCCGCTCCGGGTGGCTGCGGTAGAAAGGTACGACTTTGCGAGGAAGGCAGCACATCATGCAGAACCCCGGCCGGCCCGACCACCGCGCAGCCGTCGCTGCGGAGACGCACCGCTTGGCGGACCTGATCCGGGGAGCGGATCTGACCGCTGCGGTGCCGGGCTGCCCGGGGTGGACCCTGCTCGACCTGACCCGGCACGTCGGTGCCGTGCAGCGGTGGTTCTCGGTGCTGCTGGAGCAGCGCGTCCAGGAGCGGCCCACCAGCCGGGACGTGGACCTGAGGCTGCCGGCGGAGGAGAGCGGGTACCCGGACTGGCTGGCCGAGGGCGCCGCGGTGGCGGCCGGGGCCTTCGACGCCGTCGATCCGGACGCCCCCATGTGGGTCTGGGGCGCGGACGGCCACGCCCGCTTCTGGGCGCGCCGGATGTACTTCGAGACCCTGCTGCACCGCACCGACGCGGAGCGCGCGCTGGGTCTGGGCTCCGAGCTGGACCCGGCCTCGGCCCACGACGGCGTCGACGAGTTCCTGGTCAACCTCCCGTTCGCCGGGCCGTTCGCGCCCAAGGTGGCCAACCTGCGCGGCACCGGGGAGGTCATCCGCTTCGAGTCCACCGACACGGCCGGCCGCTGGCCGGTCGCCCTCGGCCCGGACGGCTTCGGGCTGCTCGCCGAGGACGAGGACCGCGCCGGGGCGGCCGCCGCCGCGACGGTCCGGGCCCCGGCCGCGGACCTGCTCCTGCTCCTCTACGGGCGCCTGGACCGGACCGCCGCCGCGGTGCGGACCGAGGGGGACGACGCCCTGCTCGAGCGCTGGTTCGCCAACTCGGAGTTCTGAGCCGCCGCGGGGCCGCAGGCGACGACCTCAGGCGAGTCGTTCGTCGACGGTCAGCTTGCCGAGCTCGTCGAGGAGGGCGGTCAGCTCCTCGCCCAGGCCCGCGGACGGCGTGAAGACGCCGTCCGCGACCAGGGAGTGGATCGCGGGCACGGCCGGCCGGCGGGTGGCCGGGCGCATGCCGAGCCGGGAGAGCACCGGCAGCAGCATCTCGGCGGCCGGGGCGCCGCCCGTGGGGCCCGCGGAGTAGCTGACCAGGCCGACCGGCTTGCCCTGCCATTCGGCGTAGAGGTGGTCCAGGGCGTTCTTGAGCGGTGCCGTGAAACCGCCGTTGTACATCGGCATCACGAAGACGAAGGCGTCGGCCGCCGCGGCGACGGCGCTCCAGTCGCGGGTGTGCTGGTGGGTGTAGATGCCCGTGGAGGCGTACTCCGGCTCGTCGAGCAGCGGCAGGGCGAGCTCCCGCAGGTCCACGGTCTCCACGGCGAAGGCGCCGTGCCCGGTGGCGGTCTCCGCGACCCAGTGGGCGAAGGGACGTCCGTTGGAGACGGAGCGGGTGCTGGCGGACAGGACGAGCAGGCGGGGCATCGGGTGGCTCCTCGTGAGATCGTTGACGGCCACCCATTCAAGCGCATGGCGCGGCGCGGCCCGGTACGCCGCCCGGCGGAGGGGCGTCACCCGCAATCCCTGACCCGGCCCCGCCTCAGGCCCGCGGCGTACGGCCCCGGACCCCGAGCACGCCCAGCAGGGCCAAGGTGGCCGGGCTGGGGTTGAACCGGCTCCAGACCAGGTGCTCCACCCGCCGCGGTCCGTCCGTGACCGGCACCACGACCAGCTCGGGATCGGCCGCTGCCAGCGGGCCGATGAACGCCGAGGGCAGCAGCGCGACGCCCAGCCCCCGCGCCACCAGCCGGGGCATCAGCTCGGCCACCCCGGCCTCGTACGCCACGTCGCGGACCAGCCCGGCCTCGGCGAACGCCCGGTCGGACTGCGCCCGCCCCTGGGTCCCGGCCACGAAGTCCACGTACGTCTCACCGGCGATCTCCCGCAGCGACACCCGGCCGGCGCCCGCGAGGCGGTGCCGGGCCGGCAGGAGCAGGACGTGCTCGTCGTGGTCGAGGGCCAGCGTCTCGACCCCCGCCGGCTCCTCGCCCTCCGGCAGGCCGAGGAAGGCGATGTCCAGCTCCCCGGCCCGCACGGAGGCCGCCAACTCGTCGCTGCCGCCCGCCCGCAGGAGGATCCGCACCTCCGGGTAGCGCCCGCGGAACCGCTGCAACAGCTCGGGCACGTCCACCGCGGCCGTGGTCACGATGACCCCGACCGCCAGTTGTCCGCGCACCACCCCCGCCGCCGCGGCGGCGTCGGCGGCCGCCCGGTCGGCGGCGGCCAGGCAGTCCCGCGCGCTGCCCAGGAAGGCCTCGCCGGCCCGGGTCAGTTCGACGCGACGGCTGGAGCGGGCGAACAGCCGCACCCCCAACTCGCGTTCCAGGGCGGCTATCCGGTGGCTGAGGGAGGACTGCACCACGTCGCAGCGCTCGGCGGCGCGGGTGAAGTTGCGGGTTTCGGCGACGGCGACCACGTATCGCATCTGCTGGAGATCCACCTGAAGCATGGTCGTGGTTCATGGCTCCCATGGCAACCATGCGTTGGATTCATGATCCCTGCGACGCAGACTTCACCCATGCCTTCCCCGACCTCAGAGCGGCCATCCGGCCCGGTGACGACAACTCCCCACGGAGTGCGTCACATTGACGGACCGGCGCGGCCCGAGCGCATCGGTCGCGCGGCGCTCGTCGCCCTCACCGCGCTCGCCCCGGCCGCCTGGGGCACCACGTACGCCGTCACGACCGAACTCCTCCCGGCCGGCCACCCGTTGTTCGCCGGACTGATGCGCGCCCTGCCCGCGGGGGTGGCCGGGCTCGTCCTCACCCGGGTCCTGCCGCGCGGCGCGTGGTGGTGGAAGGCCGCGGTGCTCGGGGTGCTCAACATCGGCGCCCTGTTCCCGCTGCTCTTCCTGGCCGCCCAGCGGCTGCCCGGCGGGGTGGCCGCGACCCTGGGCGCCACCCAGCCGCTGCTTGTGGCGGGGCTGGCGGTCGTGGTCCTGCACGAACGGCCGACGCCCTGGCGGCTGGCCTGGGGCGTGCTCGGCGTCGGCGGGGTCGGGCTGATGGTCCTCGGACCGGCCGCCCGGCTCGACCTGGTGGGGGTGCTGGCGGGTCTCGGCGGCACCGCCGCCATGGGCGCCGGCCTGGTCCTCACCAAACGCTGGGGACGTCCGCCGGGCGTCGGCCCGCTGGCCTTCGCGGGCTGGCAGCTGACCGCCGGCGGCCTGCTGCTCCTGCCCCTGACCTTCGCGGTCGAAGGCGTGCCCGACCACATCGACGCCGGCGCGGCCGGCGGGTACCTGTGGCTGGGCAGCATGGGCGGTCTGATCGCCTACACCCTCTGGTTCCGCGGTCTGGGCCGCCTGCCGGTGGGCGCCTCCGCCCCGCTCGTGCTGCTCTCGCCCCTGGTCGCCACCCTCCTCGGCCTGGCCCTGGGCGAATCGTTCACCCTCTCCCAGGCCCTCGGCTTCGCCCTCTCGCTCGCCGCCCTCCTGGCCGCCCAGCTCACGCCGGGCCGCCCCCACCGCAAAGGACACCCCACCCCGTGAACACCCACGCACCGCAGCCCGGTACGCCGTCCGCGCCCCGGCAGACCATCGCCGTCCTCGGCGCCACCGGCATGGTCGGCAGCCGCGTCCTGGCCGAGGCCACCGGCCGCGGCCACCACGTCCTCGCCCTCTCCCGGACCCCCGCACCCACCGACGCGGCGGAGGTGACCCCGGTCGAGGCCGACCTCGGCACCCCGCACACCCTCGGCAAGGTCCTCGCCGCCGCCACCGCCGAGCGTCCGCTGGACGCCCTGGTCCTGGCCGTGCGGACCTTCCCGGCCGACGAGGCCTTCCTGACCGACGCGACCCGGGCGGTCCTGGACGCCGCGGCCGCCCTGGGCACCCGCGTGCTGGTGGTCGGCGGCGCGGGCGCCCTGCTCAGCCCCTCCGCCCCCGGACTGCGCGTGGCGGACGACCCGGCGTACGTCCCGCCCGGCTGGCGGGCGGTGGCCGCGGCCGGGATCGCCCAGCTGGAGACCTGCCGGGCGCACGCCCACCAGGACTGGACCTACCTGAGCCCGCCCGCGAACCTGGCGCCCGGCGACCGCACCGGCCGCTACCGGTGCGGCACCGACACCCTCCTCACCGAGGCCGACGGCAGCTCGTGGATCAGCGCCGAGGACCTGGCCACCGCCGTGGTCGACGAGCTCGAGAACCCCGGCGCCGGGCGCATGTTCACCGTCGCCCACCAGTCCGCCTGACCGCGGGGGCGGACGAGCGGCCTCAGCGCCGCAGCCGGGCCGCGGAGGTACCCAGCCCCCGCGGCCCGGCGGCCCAGCCGGTCGCGGCGGGGCGGGTGCGCTGCCAGGAGGCGGGCCGGTAGCGGTCGGTCTCGCGGTGCCACTGGTAGTCCCCGGCCAGCCAGTCCCGCAGCCCGGCCAGGTACCGCGCGGTCCCGCGCAGCACGGCCGGGCCGGCCCCGGTGGCGGCCAGGTGGGCCGGTACGTCCACGGTCGCCAGCCGGTCGAAGAGCCGCAGCCGGGCCTCCAGCAGCCGCCGGACGCTCTGCGCGGCCTCCCCGGCACCGCCGCCGAGGAAGTGCCGCCACACCACGACGGCGTTGCTGATCTCCTGCTCGTACTCGGTCTCCCGGCGGTAGGACACCAGGTCGTTGTGGAGGTCGACCACGTCCGCGAAGGCGTCGTGCAGGCGCTGCACGGGCGTACTGCCCACCAGCTCCTCGGGCAGCTCCACCCCGAGGACGTACTCGACCAGTTGGGCCGCCCAGGGCGCGCCCCCGGCGGCCCGCCGCATCTGCAGGTAGTCGGCGGGGTCGGGGACCTGGCCACGGCAGAGGTTGTCGATCTCCCAGAGCGCGTCGTCGAGCAGGTTCGGGACGCATCCCTTGAGGCGGGAGCGCCAGCCGGCCGGGCGGGCGGCCGTGGTCCGGCGCCACAGGTCCGCCAGGCCCCGCTCGGCCGGGTCGGCCGGTCCGGCGGGCGGCCGGTCCCCGGCGAACTCCGCCAGCCGGGCGAGGAAGCGTCGCGCCCCCGCCGCGTCGCGCGGGCGCTTGAACCGCTCCAGGAGCAGGTCGTCCAGGTACCAGCTCCACACGTACCAGTCGGTGACGAGCTCCAGCAGGTCGCCGCGGGCGTCCGGGTGGACCAGGGCGGCGAAGCCGGGGAGGTCGAAGCCGGCGAAGTCCTCCTCGTCCCAGAGGGCGAACCCGGCTTCGGCCCCGCCCAGCAGGCCCGTCGCCCGGGCCCAGCGCAGCCCGTGCTCGCGGGCCGCCGCCGCCCCGGGGTTGCGCCGTACCGGATACGGCGGCACCAGAGCGGCCGCCGGCGTCTCGTCCCCCACCGTCCCCACCCCTCCCGGCAGTCCCCGGCCACCGTACGAGCCCCGGGCGGGCCGCCCGCCGGGCCCGCTCGCCTGTCACTCGAACGGGTGAGGCCGGAGGTGCCGGCGGTTCAGCCCTGACGCCCGGTCAGCAGGCTGCGGATGCGGTTGAGGGCGTCCGTCGCGCCGTCCGTGCGATCGGGCAGCGGGGTGCTGTCCGGGGCGGTGATCTGCTGGGACTGGCCGGTGAAGAAGTCGGCGTACACCTGCTCCGCGTCGACCGCCTCGGGGGGCTGGCGCAGGCCGACCGTGGCCTCGACGGCCTTGCCGATCAGCGCGGTCATCGTGAAGGAGTACAGGCCGAGCACCACGATGGCGGTGAGCTGCCGGCCCAGCAGGTCCCAGGAGCCGCCGTAGAAGAGGCCCTTGGGGGTGCCCAGCGCGCCGGTGGCGCACAGGCCGGCCATGACCATGCCGACGATGCCGCCCCAGCCGTGGATGCCGACCACGTCGAGGGTGTCGTCCACGCCCAGCCGGTACTTCCAGCTGATCGCGAAGGCGCAGGTGAGGCCGGCCAGGAAGCCGGTGACGGCGGCCCAGACGGGCGAGATGCCGCCGGCCAGCGGGGTGGTGGCGACCAGGCCGGTGACGGCTCCCATGGACATGTCGAGCAGCCCGACCCGCCGGGTGCGCCACCAGCAGGTGACGGCCCAGCCGGCCATCGCGGCGCCCGCGGCCAGCTGGCTGTTGAGGAAGCCCATGGCCGCCCCGCCCGGGACGCCCAGGGAGGAGCCGGTGTTGAAGCCGAACCAGCCGAACCACATCAGGGACAGCCCGATGACCACCAGCGGGAGGTTGTGCGGCCGGATGCCCTGGCGTTCGAAGTCGGCCCGCCGGCCCGCGACGATCGCCAGGGCCAGCCCGGCGGCGCCCGAGCCGATCTCCACGACCGTGCCGCCGGAGAAGTCCACCGCGCGGAGCTGCTTCGCCACCCAGCCCTCGGGGTCGAACACCCAGTGGGCCATGGGGACGTAGACCAGCAGGGTCCAGGCCGCGACGAAGGCCAGCCAGCCGGCGATGCTCGCCCGGCCCGCGACCGAGCCGCTGATGAGGGCGACGGTGACGATGGCGAAGGACATGTGGAAGACGACGAAGGTGAGCGTCGGCACGGACCCGGTGGTGTCGGCGTTGCCCACCCCGGCCAGGAAGGCGTGGTCGAGGGTGCCGATGACGCCGAGCCCGGCCGCGTCCGGCCCGAACACCAGCGAGTAGCCCACCGCGAACCACAGCACGGTGACGATCACCACGCACAGGAAGATCATCTTGAGCATGGCGATGATCTGACCGGTCCGGACCATCCCGCCGTAGAAGAAGGCCAGGCCGGGGGCCATCAGGAGGACCAGCGCCGAGGCCATCATGAGCCAGGACGCGTCGCCGGAGTCGGCGAGGGCGAGGGTCACTTGTCCCGCTCCCGTCGCTCCAGGACCTTGACGATCTCGCCCAGCAGGACGGCGTCGGTCGAGGCGTCCCGGACGGGCGCGCCGGCCGGCTCGGCCATCCGCGCCCGGATCTGCTCCAGCGTCTCGTTGTCGTAGGCGACCTCCTCCTCCCGGCCGGGGACGTTCTCGTACTCCTCGGCGGTGCGGAAGCCGACCAGGGCGTCGATGGCCTTGGCGATGACCCAGGTCATGCCGAAGGCGAAGGAGCCGACGGCCAGGATCCCGACCGCCTGGCGCCACAGCAGGTCCGCTCCGCCGCCGTAGAAGAGGCCCTTCTTGCCGCTCATGGCGGCGGTGGCCAGGAAGCCGATGGCCAGCACGCCGGTGATGCCGCCCCAGCCGTGCACGCCGACCACGTCGAGGGTGTCGTCCACGCCGATCTTGTACTTCATGTTGACCGCGAAGCAGCAGACCACACCGGCCACGAAACCGACGACCAGCGCGCCGATGGGGGAGACCTCACCGCAGGCCGGGGTGATGGCGACCATGCCCGCCACGGCGGCCGAGGCCACCCCCAGCATCTCCACGTGCCCCAGCCGCCACTTCTCGATGATCGGCCAGCCGATCATCGCGCCGGCCGCCGCGAGCTGGGTGTTGAAGAAGGTGGTCGGCGCACTGCCCTCCACCTGGAGCGCGGACCCGGCGTTGAAGCCGAACCAACCGAACCACAGCAGCGCCAGACCGATGATCACCAGGGGCAGGTTGTGCGGGCGGATCGGCTGCCGCTCGAAGTCCGCCCGCTTGCGCAGCACGGTCGCGATCGCCAGGCCCGAGGCCCCGGAGCTGAGCTCCACCGGCAGGCCGCCCGCGTAGTCGAGCGCGCCCAGCGAGTGCTGGATCCAGCCGTCGGGGGCGAACACCCAGTGCGCGGTGGGCACGTACACCAGCAGGGTCCAGGCGACGACGAAGACCAGCCAGCCCTTCATGGTGGCCCGGCCGGCGATCGAACCGCTGATCAGCGCCACGGTGATGATGGCGAAGGACATCTGGAAGCAGGCGAAGATCACCGTGGGGATGGAGCCGTGCAGGGAGTCCATCCCCACGCCCTGGAAGAAGGCCAGGTCGAGATTGCCGATCAGGCCGCCGCCGGCGTCCTTCCCGAAGGCCAGGGAGTAGCCGACCGCCAGCCAGATGATGGTCACCAGCGACAGGCAGACGAAGCTCATCTTCAGCATGATCAGGACGTGCTTGGTCCTGACCATACCGCCGTAGAAGAAGGCGAGTCCGGGCGTCATCAGGAGCACCATCGCGGTGCTCGCCATCATCCAGGCGGTGTTACCCGTGTCGTAGCCACTGGGCATGGTGGGTGTCTTTCTCGTCGGGGCCGGAGCGGGTCCCCACCGGCCGGCGGGTCAGGACTTGCGCAGGTGGGGGGCGGGTACGCCGATCAGCCGGCGGCGCACGCAGTCCCAGGCGGTGCGCAGGGCGCCGGCCACCGGTTCGGCGGCCGGGCCCAGCAGCCGTACCCAGACGCCGCGGGCGTCGGGGAGCACGCTCACCCCGGCGCGCACCGACGGGTGGGCCGGGAGCGCGGCGTGCAGCAGGCCGGCCAGTTCCCCGGCCGGGGCGAGCGGGGTGAGCGCGAAGAAGGCGGCCGTCACCGCGTGCCCGGCCATGACCGCGGGGCCGTCGACCCGGTGCGCGCCCGGTTCGAGCCGTACGGTGTCCACGGCCACCGGCCGTCCGTCGGGCAGCAGCACCTCCAGGTCCGAGGCGAAGACGTCGTAGGCGTGCCGTTCGCCGCGGGCCAGCCGGCCGGCCAGCACGGTCTCGGAGAGGAGGACGGTGGCCGAGGGGTCCGCGGTGACCGTGGTGCGCTGGTAGAAGCGGGAGCCGACGAACGGGATGACCGGGTCCGGCAGGTACTCGACGTAGGAGTCCGGACCCGCCGTCAGGAAGGTCTGGGCGGTGGCGTAGTCGTGCTCCATCCGGTAGACCTTGGTGGCGGCCTGGGTGGTCAGCAGGGCCGCGGCGCCCGCCCCGACGTGCAGGTCGGTGCGGAGCCGGTCCGCCTGGAGCACCCCGCCGCCGGTGGACATCAGGAAGGTCAGCGGCAGGTCGGGCCGGTGCGGGTCGAAGTACAGCGGTCGCATGATCTGCAGCGGGGACTTCTGGAAGTGGTGCACCAGCTCGGTCCGCGCGCCCACGCGCGCGTAGCCGAGCTCCAGCAGCCCGACCTTGCCGGGCCGGCCGACCCCGAGCATGTGGGGGCGGGCGGCGTGCCGGGCGACGGCGGCCGGGACGTGCTCGGGCTCGTAGTGGCCGGGCCCCAGGCGGTCGGCGGGAGCCGGCGGGTACGCGGTCACGGGGACGGCCGGGGGAGCGGGCGGGCCGGAGCGGGTGGCGGTGGGCGCACTCACGCCGGGACTCGGCGGAAGCTCTCGAGGAAGGCGGCGATCTCCTCCAGGCCCTCCCCGGTCAGCGAGTTGGTCAGCACCACCGGCTTGCCCTCGCGGACGTGGTGGGCGTCGCGCTCCATCACGCCCAGGTCGGTGCGGACGTACTGCGCGATGTCGATCTTGTTGATGACCAGCAGGTCGCACTCGGTGATGCCGGGCCCGCGCTTGCGGGGCATCTTCTCGCCCTCCGCGGTGTCCAGCACGAACAGGAACAGGTCGACGAGGACCGGGCTGAAGGTCAGGGTGAGGTTGTCGCCGCCCGATTCGTAGAGCAGCGTGTCCACGTCGGGGAACTGCTCCAGCATCTCGGCGCCCGCGGCCAGGTTCATGGTGGGGTCGTCACGCACGGCGGTGTGCGGACAGGCGCCGGTCTCCACGCCGACGACCCGCTCGGGGTCCAGGACCCCGGCCAGGGTGCGGCGGACGTGGTGGGCGTCCTCCTGGGTGTAGATGTCGTTGGTGATCACGGCCGGGCGGTAGCCGCGCTCGATGAGCACCGGCACCAGCGCCTCGATCAGCGCGGTCTTCCCGGAGCCGACGGGACCGCCGATCCCCACCTTCAGGACGTGTGCGTCGTTCATCTGGATTCCCTCGTGGATACCCCCGGCGTCAGCCGGGGGAGGAGACGAAGCTCCTGCGGAGCGGGACGGGGAGGGCCGGTTCGCCCTCTGGGTGGGACGGCGTTGTCAGTGGCGGCCGGTACGTTGAATGCGTGTATCTGCGGTACTCGTACCGGATCGAGCCGACGCCGGGTCAGCGCATTGCGCTGGTCCGTACGTTCGGCTGTGCCCGGGTGGTCTACAACGATGCGCTTGCCGCCCGTAAGGCCGCGTGGCAGGCGGACGGGTCGCGTATTGCGACGGGTGCTCTGGCCCGGCGGGTGATCACGGAGGCGAAGCGGACGCCCGAGCGGGCGTGGCTTGCCGAGGTGTCCGTGGATGCGTTGCAGTCCTCTCTGCGCGATCTTGACGCCGCTTACAAGAATTTCTTCGACTCGGTGGCGGGGAAGCGGCGGGGGCGCCGGATGGGGCTTCCGGTGTTCAAGAGGAAGTCCGACAGCCGCCAGTCGATCCGGTTCTCGAGGAACGGTTTCCGGCTCCGGGGAGACGGCCGGCTCAATCTCGCGAGGATCGGTGATGTCCGGGTGCGCTGGTCGCGCCCTCTGCCGTCCGCGCCGTCGTCGGTGACGGTGGTCAAGGACGCCTGCGGCCGGTTCTTCGCCTCGTTCGTGGTCGAAACCGAACCGGAGATCCTGCCGGCGGTCGATGCCGAGGTGGGTATCGACCTGGGGTTGACCCACTACGCCGTGCTCTCCGACGGCCGCGTGATCGACAATCCGCGGTTTCTGCGCCGGGCCGAGCGCCGGCTGCGGAAAGCACAGCAGGCCCTGAGCCGGAAAGCGAAGGGATCGAAGAACCGGGCCAAGGCCCGCATCCGGGTCGCCCGCGCCCACGCAAAGGTGGCCGACGCGCGGAGGGACTGGTGCCACCAGACGGCTTCGAGGCTGGTCCGCGAGAACCAAGCGGTCTATCTCGAGGATCTGGCGGTCTCCGGCCTCGCCCGCACCCGCCTGGCGAAGTCCGTGCACGATGCCGCGTGGGGCATGTTCCGGCGTGCCCTTCAGGACAAGGCTGTCCGTGCCGGACGGCATGTCGGCGTCGTCTCGCGGTGGTTGCCCTCGTCGCAGACCTGTCATGTGTGCTGGGTCGTGGACGGGAGGAAGCCGCTGCACATACGCACCTGGCAGTGCGAGGGCTGCGGAACCGTGCATGATCGTGACCTCAATGCGTCGCGTGTGATCCTCGCCGCCGGGCAGGCGGAGAGGCTAAACGCCCCTGGAGGGCCGGTAAGACCTGGGGTGGAAATCCCCCGCCAGGCTCGGCCCGTTGAACGGGGAACCCACCCGAAGCCCCAGCCGGTGACCACCGGCCGGCAGGCGGGAATCCCACTCCTTTGGTGAGGGGGAGGATGTCAAGGGGAGGGCCTTTCGGGATGGAGGGAGGAGCCGGGGCGTTGCGGACCGGTCAGGTGGCGAACAGGCGTGCCTCGGCGCGTTCGTGCCGGGCCGACATCACGTCCGCCAGCGGCACGCAGCCACCGAGGTCGGCGAGGCCGCGCCGCAGCGCGGCCGCCGCGACCTCCGCCATCACGGGAGCGGTGCGGCGCAGCACCAGCTGGGCCCGGCGGTGGTCGGTGAGCCGCAGCCGCAGGGCGGCGCCGACGAAGCTGGCGGAGAAGGCGAACAGGTCGCTGACCACGGCCTGGTGGGCCGGCACCCCGGCCGCCGCGTACGCCACCCCGACCGCCACCGCCTGGCAGCCGGGCGAGCCCTGCTCGGCCACCAGGCGGGCGTACCGCTCCAGCGGCGGGCCGCCCAGGCACTCGAGGGTGAGGTCGAGGAACTGCCGGCCGGTCCGGGTCGCCGCCCGCCGGGTCCCCTCGTTCAGCTTGGTGGCGTACAGGCGCCGGTCGACGGCGGCCAGCGCCCGGTCGTCCCCGCGGACGGCCGCGCCGTGCGCCAGGGCCAGGGCCGTCGCGTCCGAGGGTCCCACGCCGTGCCGCAGCAGGTCGGCCAGCAGCCCGGGCACCTCCTCGGCGGTCACCTCCTTGGCCTGGGCGTAGCCCTCCAGGCCGTGGCTGAGGGTGTAGAAGCCGCTGGGGAAGGCGGAGTCGGTGAGCTGCAGGCTGACCAGCAGGCGGCCCGCCGCGCCGCCGTCCGGGTCCGGTCCGTCCGGTGTCATGCCAGGAAGAACAGCTGGTTCAGCGGGAGTTCGCGGGCCGGCTCGATGGTGGCGGGGATGCCGTCCAGGGTCACCTTGTACGTCTCGGGGTCGATCTCGATCCGGGGCAGCGCGTCGTTGCGCACCATGTGCTGCTTGCCCACGCTGCGGCAGTGCCGGACCGGCAGCACCCTGCTCTCCAGGCCCAGCTTCTCCGGGACGCCGAGGGCGATGGCGGCCTGGGACATGAAGGAGACGCGGGTGGCCTGGCGGGCCCGGCCGTGGGCGCCGAACATCGGGCGGTAGTACACCGGTTGCGGGGTGGGCAGCGAGGCGTTGGGGTCGCCCATGAGGGCCCAGTTGATCAGGCCGCCCTTGATGACCATCTTCGGCTTGGCGGCGAAGGAGTGGATCGGCCACAGGACCACGTCGGCGAGCTTGCCGGTCTCCAGGGAGCCGATGTGCTCCGCCATGCCCGCGGCGATCGCCGGGTTGATCGTGATCTTGGCGAGGTAGCGCAGCACCCGGTGGTTGTCGTTGCGCTCGGTGTCGCCGGGCAGCTTGCCGCGCTGGTCCTTGCAGTGGTGCGCGGTCTGGAAGGCGCGGGTCCAGGACTCGCCGATCCGGCCCATGGCCTGGGAGTCGGAGGAGAAGATCGAGATGACGCCCTCGTCGTGCAGGACGGTCTCGGCGGCCACCGTCTCGGCCCGGACCCGGGAGTCGGCGAAGGAGACGTCCTCGGGGATGTCGTGCGAGAGGTGGTGGCAGACCATCACCATGTCGAGGAGTTCGTCGATGGAGTTGACGGTGTAGGGCAGCGTCGGGTTGGTCGAGGAGGGCAGCACGTTCGGCTCGCCCGCCACCCGCATGATGTCGGGGGCGTGGCCGCCGCCGGCGCCCTCGCTGTGGAAGGTGTGGATGGTGCGGCCGTCGATCGCCGAGCGGGTGTCCTCGAAGAAGCCGGACTCGTTCAGGGTGTCGGTGTGCACCGCGATCTGGACGTCGTGCACGTCCGCCACGTCCAGCGCGGTGCTCAGGGCGGCCGGGGTGGTGCCCCAGTCCTCGTGGACCTTGAGCCCGCAGACCCCCGCCTCGATCTGCTCGTTGAGCGCTTCGGGCAGCGAGCCGTTGCCCTTGCCCAGGAGCCCGACGTTGACCGGCAGGTCCTCCACCGCCTGGTACATGCGGTGGATGTTCCAGGGGCCGGGGGTGCTGGTGACGCCGTTGGTGCCGTCGGCCGGGCCGGTGCCGCCGCCCACCAGGGTGGTGATGCCGTTGGACAGGCCGTGCTCGGCCTGCTGCGGCGAGATGAAGTGGATGTGGGTGTCGATGCCGCCCGCGGTGGCGATCAGGTGCTCCCCGGAGATCACCTCGGTGCCCGGGCCGATGACCAGCTTGGGGTGCACCCCGGACTGGGTGTGCGGGTTGCCCGCCTTGCCCAGGCCCGCGATGAAGCCGTCCTTGATGCCCAGGTCGCCCTTGACGACGCCGAGGACCGGGTCCATGACCACCACGTTGGTGATCACCAGGTCCAGGGCGCCCTGCGCGGCGGTGGCCTGCGGGTCCTGGGCCATGCCGTCGCGGACGGTCTTGCCGCCGCCGTAGACGGCCTCGTCGCCGTAGTGGCCCTCGTTGTGGTCCTTCTCGACCTCGACGACCAGGTTGGTGTCCGCCAGGTGGAAGCGGTCGCCGACGGTGGGGCCGAACAGGTCGGTGTACTGCTTGCGGCTCAGGACGGCCATCAGCTCTTGCCCTTCGTGCTCTTCTTGTTCTTGTGGCCCGCCTTGCCGGTGCGGGCGGCCGGGGCGGCCTCGGCGTCCGCCGCCTTGGGGGCCTCGGTCAGCGGCGCGGCCAGCTGCGCCGCCGCGGCCTCCTCGAAGGTCTCCGCGCGGGCGCCCAGGAAGCCCAGCTCGACGGCCCGCCGCAGGGCCCGGACCCGGGTGTCCGTGGCGCCCAGGCCGCCGCCGACCAGGCCGCTGAAGCCGATCAGGCGCGCATGCCCGCTGTAGGCGGTCAGTTCGACCTCCCGGGTGTCACCGGGCTCGAAGCGCACGGCCGTGCCGGCCGGGATGTCCAGGTGCATGCCGTAGGCGGCGTTGCGGTCGAAGTCGAGCGCCCGGTTCGCCTCGAAGAAGTGGTAGTGGGAGCCGACCTGGACGGCGCGGTCACCGGTGTTGGACACGGACAGGGCCGCCTTGCGACGGCCGGCGTTGATCTCGATGGATCCTTCGCCGTAGAGGTACTGGGCGCCACCGGACACGGCTGGCACATCCTTCCGGGTACGAGGGGACGGGCGGGGGCTACGGCGCGGAGGGCACGCACGGGCGGCCGGGGCCCGGTGCGCCCGGCCCGGGGGCGGCCGGTGCGGGAGCGGCGGGTGGTCCGGGCAACCGGCCGTCGGACAGGTCGGGTGCGGGGCCGTGGTCGTGCGGGCGGGCGTGCGCGTGGAGGTGGCCGTGCCCGTGCGCCGCCGGCGGGGCGCCGGGGGCAGGGGAGTGGGGGTGCGGGTGGTCGTCCGTGTGCGCGTGACCGTGCGCGTAACCGCGGCCGTGTTCGGCCCCGGCGCCCGCCGCGACCCCGTCGTCCCCCTCGTCCAGACGGGCCAGGGCCTCCCGTACCCGGGCCCGGACCACCTGCACGATCGCGGCGTCGGACAGCAGCGGGCCGGCCGGGCGCAGCCCCTCGGGAAGGCGGGCGGGCGCGGCGAACGCGGCCCTCAGCAGCCAGACCTCCTCCGCGCCGAGCCGTCGGCACCGCGACACCCCGGAGTCGAGGTCCGGGTCCCCGCCGTCGAAGGCCACCTCGACCATCGGGGCGATCCCGTACTGGTGGACCAGGCGCGCCACCCGGAACAGGTCGGCGTCCACGAACGGCCCGCCGGCGGGGGCGGTCACCAGCAGCGCGCAGCGGTCGGTGTGGATGGACCGGTCGGCGGTGTGGGCCTGGGAGGCCTTCAGCGCCGCGGACCGCAGCCAGGCGGTGAGGTGGTCGAGGGTCCCGAAGGGCGGGGCCAGGGCGAGGCCCCCGCGGCCGGTGCCGCCGCCGGCCCAGCGCAGCGCGCGGGCGCAGTCGGCCACCAGCCCCGGGTCCCGGCCCAGCGTCATGGGCACGACCACCACCGGCCGGGTCTGCCGGGAGAGCGCCTCGGTGACCCGGGCCAGCAACTCGCGGCCGGCGCCGGGGACGACGGCCATGCCCTCCGCCTCGGCGGCCCGCCGCAGGGCGCTCCCGCCGTCGCTCTCGTGTCCGCAGGCGAGCAGGACCGTCGCGGGCCGGCGCGCGGGCACGCCCGGGAGGGCCCGGGTGTCCGCCGCGGTCATCCTCAGGCTCCGACCGGGTCGTGGCAGGACACGAGCTTGGTGCCGTCCACGAAGCCGGCCTCTACCTGGAGGAGCGGCAGCATCTCGCGGACCCCCGCCATGACGTCCCCGGCGGCGACGGCCTGCTTGCCGATCTCCATGCACTCGGCCACGCTCCGCCCGTCCCGGGCGGCCTCCAGGATGGCCTCGCTGATCAGCGCGCAGGCCTCGCTGTAGTTGAGTTTCGTACCGCGCTCGCGACGCCTGCGGGCGAGGTCCGCGACCACGTAGACGTAGAGCTTGTCGATCTCACGGGGTGCGAGGTTCATCGCTCCCTCACTTTCGGGACGGGGACGGGCGGCACTCGGAGCGGTCAGGGTCGGCGGCTCAGCCTCGGCAGGGCCGGCACCGCCGCGACGAAGGCCAGGGCGGTCAGGACGAACGGCCAGGTGAAGGTGTGGCCGCCGAAGGTCGTGAAGAAGGCGGTCATGGCCGCGGTCAGGGCGGTCGCCCCGGCCGCACCGATGAGCGCGTACCCGAAGCTCCACGCGGTGGGGAGGAGGAACACCCCGCACAGGGCCATGGCCACGAGCACGCTGTTGTAGCCCATCAGCCCCTCCGCGATGCCCCGGGACGGCGAGCCCAGCGCCCAGGCCACGAAGAGCGAGGCGGCGCTGCCGGCGCAGGCCATGGCGGCGGCGGTCCGGCTGGCGATGAGGATCCCCGCGAGGAAGATGAGCCCGACGTACCACTGGGGCATGAAGAAGATCTGGCCGAAATTGGCGAGGAAGCCGTGCCAGATCTGGGTCCAGTCGAGCCGGGTGGTGTCGGAGGCCGGCTGGGGGAGGGCGGCGAGCCCGGGGCCGGAGTGCCAGACGCGGGCGAAGCTCGGTGCCGCGACCGTCATCACACTGGCGGTGATGCAGAACGGCGCGGTGAGGGTCGGGATGTTCCAGGTGCCGAGGATGGTGGCGAGCGCGGAGGTGACGAAGACGACCGTGACGGCCCCGCCGACGGCGAGGCAGAAGGTCGAGAGGTGGCCCGCACCGAGGAACACCGCGAAACTCAGGGCCACCAGCGTGCCGTTGAAGCCGCGCAGTCCGGCGGAGACGGTGTCCCGGTCGACGTCGAAGGCGTGCGCCGTGGCGGTGGCCACCGCGCAGCCCACGAGGGCGTAGAGCGCGTACTGCCAGCCCGCGGCGGCCAGCGCGACCAGGAAGACCAGGCCGGTGACGGGGCTGGGCATGAAGTCGACCTGGGCGACGCCGCGCAGGACGTCGAGCAGGAACTCGGCGGGATGCAGCCGTGGCCGGGCCGCGACGGCCGGTGGGGCGACGGTCTCCATCGGTGTGCTCTCCCGGTGCGCGAGGGGGTGTGTCACCTGCCGCAATGAGGGAGACCGTACCGGTTGATTGAACTATCCACCGGATTGCCCCGGTGTGTCCGAATGAAATGATCCGCTCCGGCTGATCGCCGGAGTCTGCGACGCCCCGGCACACAGCGGTGCCCGCCGCCCCGGTACGGGACGGCGGGCACCGGGGGATCAGCGGGTCAGCAGGCCGAAGCCCGCGGTCCAGGCCTCCAGCTTGGGATCGGCCGGCGGCTTGACCTCGCGGGTGGGCGCCGCACCGACCACGCCGTTCCTGACGCCGACGGACCACAGGGTGCCGCCGGACCAGGTGAGGTTGACCTCGGGCTTCTTGTCGCCGTTGAGGTCGACCGGCTTGATCTGCATGCCGAAGCGGACGGTCTTCTTCGGGCGCGGCAGCCCCGGCGCGTTGTACGCGGTGAACTTGGAACCGGTCACCGTCACACCGGACTTGCCGCTCTTGAAGACGTACAGGCCGCCGCCGCTGCGGGGGCGGCAGTGGTCGTCGCAGGCCGGCCAGCGCTCGCCGCCGGCGCCCACGATCAGCTCGGGATAGCCGTCACCGGTGAGGTCGGCCGCGCGCACGTCGGATCCGAACCAGTCCATGTGCTGCGGCGTCCCCGGCACGCCGGGGGTGTCCTCGTCGATGACCTTGACCCGGCGGCGCGGGTCGAGGCCCTTGGCGCCGCCGTACGCGATGTGGACGCGGCCCGCATCGGTCTGGTTCTCCCACGCGGCGTTGGGGTCGCCCACCGCGACGTCCCCGTAGCCGTCCTTGTCGAAGTCGGCGATGACGGCCGTTTTGCCGGCGCGGAGCTGCGCGGAGGTGGCCGTGAGGCCCTTGGCGCCGCCGAGCAGGACCTTGCCGGGCCGCTGGCCGAGCATCGTGGAGTCGCCGAGGACGACCAGGTCCTCGGCGGCGTCCTTGTTGATCCGGCCGGCCACGATCCGGCCGGCCCTGAACTGGTCGTACTGGAAGTCGATCCCGGTGCGGACCGGCAGGATCGCCGCGGGCTTGCCGGCGCGGCTGATCGGGCCCTTGAAGAGGTCCAGCCGGGTGCGGTGCCCGACGACCAGGTCGGTGAGCCCGTCACCGGTGAAGTCGCCCGTCACCAGGACCGCCCCGAAGTTGCCGTACGGCACGGCGGGGTCGTTGTTGGCGATGTCCGTACCGGCGCCGAGGCCCTTGGGCCCGCCCCACAGCACGGTGACCTTGTTCAGGTCCTTGGCGCCCGCGTCGCCGTCGTAGTCCCTGGACCGCACCACGAGGTCGGCGTAGCCGTCGTGGTCGAGGTCGCCGTTGGCGATCACCTCGCCGAAGTTGTTGTTGAGCGCGGCCTTGCCGGGGACGCCGGGGCTGTCCTGCGTGATGGCCTTGAGACCGGCCTTCTGGGCGCCGTACTTCCCGCCGTACGTGACGGTGACGTACCCGGCCGCCCAGCCGGCGTTGGGCTGCTGCGGGGTCTCCGGGACGACGACGTTCGCGTCGGACACGGCGACCGCGAGGTCGTGGTAGCCGTCGCCGTTGAAGTCGTCGGCGTACCGGCTGGCCGCGGGACCCGCGGCGGCCGCCTGCCCGGCCGAGGCGGCCACCAGGCCTCCGGTGAGCGTGCTGGCCGCCGCGGCGATGGCGACGGCATGACGGATTCGGACTCGCACGGTCCTGTCCCCCCTGAGGTTTTCGATCGTTTGCACCCCATAGACCCAGGGGATCCGGGAACGGTTGTACGAAGACCTGACCGACTTTTTGTCGCCTCTTTGCGACGGCCCGGCCGGGCCGTCGGGATGAGGGGGCCGCGCCCCTCGGGACGCGGCCCCCTGCCGTCACTTCGTGAGCCGCGCTCCGGCCCAGTCGGCGTGGTCGCTGTTGATGCCGTCGCCGGTGTCGGTGACCTTGAGGACCAGTGACTTGACCCCGGTGACGTCGAGGTCCAGGGACTGGGTCGGGCTGGTGGGCGTCATCACGGGGCTCTGGTAGAGGCGGACTCCGTCGCCCCAGACCTCGAAGCCCACGGTGGCGTTCGCGCTCACCTCGTCGTCGACACCGATGTCCGAGGTGAAGCGGGTGTACGCGCCGCCCAGGGCGTAGGTGACGGTGCTGTTCGCGTGGGTGCCGATGCCGTCGGCGTATCCGGTGCCGTTCAGCTTGATGGGGTTGCCGCCCACGCTCCGGTCCTTCTGCACGGTGCCCCAGCCGGTGGTGGGGGTGCCCGTCCAGTCCAGGGCGCTGAGGGCGGTCGGCGTCGGCGGGGTGCCGACGAGCTCGGCCCCGGCCCAGTCGGCGTGGTCGCTGTTGATGCCGTCACCGGTGTCGGTGACCTTGAGGACCAGCGACTTGACCCCGGTGACGTCGAGGTCCAGGGACTGGGTCGGGCTGGTGGGCGTCATCACGGGGCTCTGGTAGAGGCGGACTCCGTCGCCCCAGACCTCGAAGCCCACGGTCCCGTTCGCGCTCACCTCGTCGTCCACGCCGATGTCCGAGGTGAAGCGGGTGTACGAACCGCCCAGCGGGTACGTGACGGTGCTGTTGGCGTGGGTGCCGATGCCCTTGGCGTAGGCGGTCCCGTTCAGCCTGATCGGGTTGCCGTCCACGCTCCGGTCCTTCTGGACCGTGCCGAAGTCGGCCCGGGCGCTGCTCCAGTTCAGGTCGCTCAGCGCGGCGCTCTGCTCGCCGCCGCCGGTGGCGGTCGCGGTCACCGAGGTGCCGGCGGCCACCGGCACGGTCACGTACGACACGGTCCTGCCGTACAGCCTCTTGGTGCGCGGCGTCTGCGGGGTGCCGTTGACGGTGATCGTGGTGGGGTTGCCGTAGAACTGCCCTTCCCAGTTCACCGTGGAGCCGGAGTTGTTGGTGAGCGTGGAGGCCGTGGTGCCGGTGTGCTTGAGCTTCAGGTCGCTGTCACCGACCTTCAGGTGGTCGATCTCCACCCAGGGCGCCTCGGGGGTCAGCCGCGAGACGGTGGCCACCGCGTGGTGCGGGGCGTCCGGCTGCACGCCCATCATGCCGTCGACGACGCTGCTGACCGCGAGGAAGGAGACCTCGGGGTAGGTGTTCCGGCCGGTCATGAGCTTCTTGAGCCAGGCCCAGCCCTCCGCGGAGCGGTTGTACTGGTAGTACATCTCCGGCAGGTAGGAGGTCGCCTCGACGTTCAGGTCGTCGTCGTTGGCGGCGATGAAGTCCAGGTAACCGCTGGTGCGCGGACCCTGGTCGCCCAGTCCGGTGAGCATCATCAGGAAGCTGGCCTCGTGGCCCCAGCTGCTGTAGCCCGTGCCGGCCGCGTCCTTGCCCCGGTAGTAGCGGTTGTTCTGCGCGTCCCACCACTTCGCCTCGAAGTGGTCGCGCACCCGCTTGGCCCGGTCGGTCCACTTCGCGCCGCCGGCGGTGTCGCCCTTGGCCTTGAGTATCTCGGCGTAGGCGAGCATCGACTGGTACTGGTACCCGAGCGAGTCGGCGGCGGAGACCAGGTTCTCGTTCGGGAACTCGAAGAAGGTCGCGGTGTACTCACCCGACTGCTTCCTGGAGACCGGCTGGTCGTTGGCCGGGTTCGCGTCGTCCCACTTCACCTCGTGGGAGGCCAGGAACGGCCCCATCGTCGAGTCGTAGAAGGCGGCGAGGTCGGGGTCGTTGATCCACTTCGGGTCGCCGGTCCACTGGTACTGCTTGAACGCCTTGGTCATCAGGTTGAAGGGCGAGGGCAGTTCGCGGAAGCCGGTGCCGTCGATGTAGTACATCGCCCCGGAGGAGCTGTGCGCCCACAGCGGCCAGCCGTTCTGGCCGGGGTCGTCGGCGTCGGCGGCGAAGGTCTTCATCATGCTGAAGGTCTGGGTGTCCAGGCCGAGGGCGTGCGCGCCGTCCGACTGGTGGGAGATGTCGCGGTTGTAGTACGACTCGCGGTTGGTGTACGCGCCCCAGTAGCCGGGCTGCACCGTCGGGTGGGCCGGGTTCTGCAGCCGCCACCACTCCGGCTCGTGCCCCATCATCGGGTTGCCCGGGTAGAAGGTCATCCCCAGGGCGCGGTCCTTGCCCCAGTTGAAGCCGTCATTGAGCGTGGAATTGGGGGAGTTGATGGTCAGCGCGCTGGTCGGGGCCCCGACGTACTGCTGGACGGTGATCCGGTCGACGCGCGGTACCTCGCCGTTGGAGACGGCCTTCAACTCGATGACGTCGCCCGGCGCGAGGGCCACCTTGCCGGTGGTGCGCGTGTCGATGTCCATCGGGTCGGTGTAGTCGCGCCCGTACCGCTGCGAGGTGGACCAGGAGTCCGTGACCACGGAGTTCACGGACAGCTGGTACGCCGTGCCGTTCGCGGCCTTGCCGTTGAAGCGGGTGATCAGGTCGTAGGTGCCGGCCGCGCCGCCGAAGGTCGTCCGGGCGGTGCTGGTCTGGCCCGCCACGCCCTTGGCGTAGGTGACGTCGTCGACGGTGTTGCCGTTCCAGGTGTGATGGACCGCCTCCGTCGTGAAGTTGGTGAGCGACATGCTCTCGGCCTCGAGCACGTACGGCCCGGCGGCTGCCGCAGTGGCACCGGTCGTTGCCGCGGCCGGGCGGGCGAAGGCGTCCGTGGCGGGGAGCGCGAACGCGGCGCCGACCGTGGCGAGGAGGGCGGTCAGGGCACAGGCGGTGCGATGGCGTTGCATTACCAAGTCGGTCCTTTGAGGAGTGGGGGATCCGGGGTGGGGTGGTCCCGGTGACGCGCACGTCGGTCCGCCAGGTCGGCTCTACCTCAGGCGCCCTGTTGGAAGTTGTTGAAGTGCGTTGCCTATTGATGCTTCGGGGCGGGGTGCTGTCAATGCTTCTGTTCGGTTCGGTGTCACCGAGCCCGGGCCCGCTTCCGTCGGTTCGCGCGGGCCGGTGCGGGGTGTGCGATGGCCCGGGAGGGACCTCCAACGGCGCTGTCACCACAGGGGTTTAGCAGGTCAGAGCCTATTGAGGCTGATGTCGGCCTGACTCGCCGGTGGCGCGGGAGGGCTTCGCGGCGAGGGGGAAGTGGTCCCTTCCGGGGTTCGGTCGTCGCACGCTTGCAGCCCTGTATTGACTAAATCTCAGAAAACTTTCATCAGTGCATTGCATGCGATGGATGGCGATGCGTAGGGTCTTGGTGCGGGAGGGATGTCTGTTCGGTCGTGCGCCCGGTCGTGTGTGTCGCACCGCGCGTGCGCCGCGTGCGCCCGCCTCCGGAATGAGCCCCTCGTGAGACCCGCGTGCGCCGTACGCCCAGGTGGCGCGGGGTGCGGCCCGATCGGCGGGTCCGGGTGGCCCGGAACTGCTCGCGCGGCAGCGGGGAGTTGAGGAAGAATCCTTTTCTCAGGCCTCCGGGCAAACGGGTGATCTTGGCCCGATCGCCGCCGATTCCCTGCCTATGATCCACCGTTGTGACAGAGAGTCAGTACGACCGGGTCGCTCGCGACTCGGCTGATGTGGTCGTCCTCGGCGCCGGACCGGCCGGTCTGGTGCTCGGGAACCTCTTACTCCGCGCCGGAATCGACTGTGTCGTCCTGGAACGCGCCGGGCGCGAACAGCTTCACGCCCGCGCACGCGCCGGCTTCCTCGTACCCCACACCGCGCGCGTCCTGGAGCGTCACGGTCTGGCCGAAGGGCTGCGAAAGCGCGGCCGGGAGCACGGCGTCTGCGAGTTCCGCACCGACGACGGCCGCTTCCGCCTCGACTACCGGCAGCTCGGCCGCGGCGAACAGCACACCGTCTACCCCCAACACGACCTGGTCGCCGATCTGTTGTCGGTCTACGAGGCCGGGGGCGGGCGGATCCGCTTCGGCACCGAGGCCCGTGCCGTGTCAGGCGCCGACGGACCGTCCCCGATCGTGACGGCGCGCACCGACGACGGACGCCCCGAACAGTGGCGGGGCAGGTACGTCGCCGCCTGCGACGGCCGGCACGGCGCGGGCCGCCGCTCCCTGCCGCCGAACGCGGTCCGCCACCACACCGACCACGGCGTGTCCTGGCTGGGTCTGCTCGCACAGGCGCCCCCCAGCCTGGACGCCGTCGGCTACGCCGTGCACCCCGACGGCTTCGCCGGACACATGGCCCGCTCGGCCGACATCACCCGCTACTACCTGCAATGCCCGGCGGACGCCACGGCCGACGACTGGAGCGAGGAGCAGATCTGGGACCAACTGTCGCGGCGCCTGCGCGCGGACGAGTACGGCCCGCTGCGGCGCGGCCCGATCGTCCAACGCGGCGTAGTGCGCCTCGAGTCCGACGTGCTCGAACCCCTGCGGTACGGCTCGCTGTTCCTGGCCGGCGACGCCGCCGCCCTGATCAGCCCGTCCGCGGCCAAGGGCGCGAACCTCGCCGTACTGGAGGCCGAGCTCCTGGCCCAGGCGCTCACCGCGGCCCTCGCGCACGGCGAGGCCGCCGAGTTGGACCGGTACTCGGAGCGCTGCCTGGCGCACATCTGGCGGGCCCAGGAGTTCTCGCACTGGATGATCCAGCTGCTGCACGCACCCCAAGGCCCTGCGGGAACAGCGCAGTTCCAGGACCGGCTGCGGCGCTCGCGGCTGTACGCGCTGCGCAGTTCGCGCACCCAACAGGACTGGTTCGCCGAGAACTACGTCGGCATCTGACGCACCCCGCACACCCGGATGCGTCCCCGCGTGGGCTCCCCACGGCCCGCGCCGGGACGTACGCCGGTCCCGCGCCTCCCCGGCGCCGCCCGCCGCGGACCAGGACCTCCCTCGTCCGGTCCCGCGCACCTCTCCCCGCACCCGGGCCCGCGCCCACCCCACTTCGCGCGGTCCCGCACCACCCCCACTCGCGTCCCCGTTCCGCACCCGCCGGGCTCCGGCCCGGGCGGACCGGGGGCTCCTCCTCCGTACACGGACGGTGAACGCAGTGCATTCCATGGACACCTCCACCCTGCCCGTGCCCGCGCCGACGGCGGGCGCCGTGCCCCCGGCGGCCGACGACGCCGCGCGACTGCGCGCGACGGCCGGGTTCGTCCGCGAACAGGACACCGCCGTCCTGCTGTCGCGGGTGCTGCCCGGCCTCGACGGCCCCGAACTGCGGGCCCTGACCGAGCGGTGCCGCTTCGCGCACGCCGCCCTGCTCGTCTTCCCGCCCGACGAGCAGACCCTGCGGAGCGAGCTGGCGGCCTGCGGTCTGACCGCGGACGCGCCCCCGCAGCCCAGCGTCGTGGTCCGCCAGCGCCTGGCCGCCCGCCACCGCAGGGCCGCCGCCGATCTTGACGTAAGGATTCTCCGCCCCGGGGTCCCGGGTCCCGCCGGGGAGCACCGGGCCGTCGAGGTCTTCGCCCTGACCGTCCCGCCGGGTTCCGGGCTCGCCGCCCTCGCCGACCACGAGCGGGCCGCGGACCACGAGGCGCACCTGGCCTTCGACGTGGTGCAGCCCGACCCGCTGGTGCTGCGCGGCCTGCTGGCCGGCTTCCTCAGCCACGGCGCGGCGGCCGACGGCGGCGGCTACAACCCCCACGAGAACGGCACGGTCTTCTACTTCACCGCCCCCGCCGGCACCAAGACCCCCTATCCGCGCGTGGAGTTGTACGCGAGCGGCGACCACCGCGACATCCTGACCGAACACCTCGGCCGGACCCCCGCCGGCCGGCCCGCCCCGGCGCCCGCCGTCCACACCGAGGCGGAAACCCTCCTGCGGCTGCTGACCGGCGCCTGGACCACCCAGGCACTGGCCGCCTGCGTCCGGCTCCGGCTGCCCGAGGCCCTGGACCCCCGCACCGGGACCACCCCCGCCGCCCTGGCCCGCACGGTGGGCGCCGACCCGCAGGCCCTGGAGACCCTGCTGCGCTACCTCGCCATGCTGGGCGTCCTGTCCCAGCACGCGGACGGCTACCGCCTCACCGGGGTCGGGGCCCTCCTCCACAGCAACGCCGCAGCCTCGATGCGGCCGTTGGCGCTGATGTACGGCGGGCCCTTCTACCAGTCCTTCGCCCACCTGGCCCATGCCGTACGCACCGGGCGGCCCGGCTTCGACCACCTCTACGGCGAGAACCACTTCGACCACTTCGCCCGCGACCCCGAACTGGCCGCCCTCTTCGACCAGTCCATGGTCTCCAGCGCCGCCATCTTCGAGCCGCTGCCGGCCCACCCCGTCCTCACCGCCGCGGCCGGAGCCGCCGGACCGCCGCGGACCGTCGTCGACATCGCGGGCGGCACCGGCGAACTCCTGGGCCGCGTCCTGACCGCCCACCCCGCCCTGCGCGGGGTCCTCCTCGAACGGCCCGCCGTGCTCGAAGCGGCCCGTACCCACCTGGCCGGCACCGCGGCCGCGGACCGCTGCGGGTTCCGGGCCGGCACCTTCGCGGACGTCCCCGCGGGCGGCGACGTCTACCTCCTCTCCCGCGTCCTGCACGACTGGGACGACGAGCGCTGCCGGGAGATCCTGCGGCACTGCGCCGAGGCCATGCCCGCGCACGCCGACCTCCTGATCGTCGAACGCCTCCTCCCCGACGACGACAGCCCCTCCCTCGCCACCGCCTGGGACCTCCACATGCTCTGCAACACCGGCGGCCGCGAACGCACCGCCGCCCACTACGCCGACCTCCTGGAAGCCGCCGGCCTGCACCTGCGCACCCACACCCCCCTCCCACTCGGCGCCCACACCCTCCACGCCCGCAAGGCCTGACCCCCGCCGACGGCCCCCCGCGACCAGGCCACCCCCTGGGCCGCGGGGCGTCCGGCCGCAGCGGCACCGGTCGGGGCCGGACCCGCTGCCGCCTGCTGTTCCGAGCCGCCTATGCTGCGGAGATGATCAAGCCCATTGAGCTCGTCATCTTCGACTGCGACGGCGTCCTGGTCGACAGCGAGCGCATCGCCGCGCGCGTGCAGGTGGCCCTGGGGGCCGAGTTGGGGTGGCCGCTGACCGAGGCCGAGGTGGTGGAGCGCTTCATAGGGCGGTCCCACGCGGCCATCCGCGAGCAGGTCGCGGCCCGGCTCGGCGAGGAGGTGGCCGGGACCTGGTCGGCCCGCTTCGAAGAGCTGCACCGGGAGGCGGTGGACGCCGGGCTCGCCCCGGTCGAGGGGCTGCCCGAGGCGCTGGCCGCCCTCACGCTGCCGACCTGTGTGGCCTCCAGCGGCAGCCACGACAAGATGCGGCACACCCTCGGACGTACCGGGCTCTACGAGCACTTCGCCGGCCGCATCTACAGCGCCTCGGAGGTCGCCCGGGGCAAGCCGGCCCCCGACCTCTTCCTGCACGCCGCCGCGCGCATGGGCGTCGACCCGGCGGCCTGTGTCGTGGTCGAGGACAGCCGCCCCGGTGTGCTGGCCGCCCGCGCCGCCGGCATGCGGTCCTTCGGCTACGCGGGCGGTCTGACCCCGGCCGAGCGGCTGGCCGGCCCCGGCACCACGGTCTTCCACGACATGAGCCGGCTGCCGGCGCTCGTCGCGGGCCACTGACCGCCGCAGGTCGGGCGGGTGGGCTCGCCCGATCGGCGGGTCGTGTCCCGGGCAGCGGGAAGGTCCCGCGCGGACGGGTAGGGATGTCGGCGACATCCGTCCGCCGTTCCAGGGAGACCCCGATGGGCTGCATCAACCGACGTGACCTCGCGCTGCTGGCCCTGCGGGCCGGGACGGGGGCGGTGCTGATGGCGCACGGGACCCAGAAGCTGTTCGGCTGGTTCGGGGGCGGCGGCCTGGAGAAGACCGCGGCCGGGATGGAGCACATGGGCTTCACCCCGGGCCGGGCCAGCGCGCTGGCCGCCGGCCTCGGCGAGACCGGCGGCGGGGCGCTGCTCGTGCTGGGACTCGCCACCCCGGCCGCCGGGGCCGCGGCGGCGGGCGCCATGGCGGGCGCGGTGTCCGTGCACGCCCCGGCCGGCTTCTTCAACCAGGCCGGCGGCTTCGAGTACCCGGCGTTCCTCGGCTTCACGGCCGCCGCCATCGGCCTCGCCGGCGCCGGCCGCTACTCCCTCGACCACGCCACCGGCCACACCTTCGACCAGCCCTGGACCCTGGCCCTCGCCTTCACCACCACGGCCCTGGCTGCCGCTGCCGTGGTCACCAAACGAGCCCAGGACCAGCAGAAGGCCGACCCCGAGGCCTGACGGCGGGCGCCCTCGCCCACGTCCCCCTGCGGCCCGTGCGTTGTCAGTGGCGGCGGCTACCGTCGGGGCATGGATGAGCAGCGGTGGGGCGGGGTTCGTGAGCGGGTGCGGGCGTTGGGGGGTCGGGCGGGGAGCGGGAAGGTGTTCGGCTCGCTCGGGCACACATGGGTGCTCGACGAGCCGCTGGGCGATGACGGGCTCGCCGAGCTCGAGGCGCAGCTGGGCGTGCGGTTGCCCGATGGGTACCGGGACTTCCTCGGCTGCGTGGGCGCCGGGGGTGCGGGCCCGGCGTACGGGCTCTTCCCCGTCCGGCGGGTGGACGGCCGGTGGGGGTGGGAGGGGGACGGCGCCGATCTGGCCGACCTGACCCTGCTCGCCCGGCCGTTCCCCGAGCACGGGCCGGACCGGGCGGAGCTGGACGCGCTGCTCGCCGTACGGCCCGAGGAGGAGGCCTTCGGCGAGCTCGAGGAGTTCGACGAGGCCTTCGAGGCGTGGGAGGAGCGCTGGGAGGCCGTGCTGTTCACCCCCGAGCGCACCGCCGGCGCGATACCCGTCTCCCACCTGGGCTGCGCCCTGCGCGAGTGGCTGATCGTCAGCGGCGCCCACCGCGGCACGATCTGGTCCGACTACCGGGCGGACGGCGCCGACCTCGTCCCGCTCCTCGACGACGACGGACAGCCCGTCACCTTCACCCGCTGGTACCTCGACTGGCTGGAGAAGGCCGAGCTGACCGCGGGCACCGCGACCACGGACGGCTGATCCAGCCGGCCGCGGGGTCAGAGCCTCGTCAGGCGGGGGCGCCAGGTCCACCCGGCTGCGAGGACCGCGGCGCGCAGGGCGTCCTTCATCTCCCGGGTGTCGAGGGTCTTGACCCTGCGGCGGCGCCCGTCGGGGCCCCGCTCGTACGTCCACTGCACGGCGGCGCCGGCCCCGCGGCCGTACTCGCGGGAGGCCGACAGCCGGCCGCGGCTGCTCGACCGCTGCTCCTGGACGGCCCGCACCTCGCGCCGGTGCGGATCCAGCCGCAGCCGGACGGTCAGCCGCAGGTCGACCTCCTCGCCGGGCGAGCCGTGCCGGAGGCGCCAGTCGGCGACCAGATCCCCCTGCTCCGCAGAGCCTGCGATCCGCACCCGGTACGGCGCCGGCTCCCCGCCCACCGCGAGCAGCGCATCCCGCACCTCGGCCGCCCCTGCCGGGGTACCACCACCCACCGGACGCCTGACGCCGCTCAACCGTTCGAAGAGACCCATCGGCTCACCCTACGTCGCCCGGTCGCAGGCGGCCGGCGCGCATCGGCGCCGGCTCCGGCGGAGCGCGGATGACTCCTCAGAGGAGCAGGGCGCCCGTCGTGGTCGTCGCCGTGGCGGCGAGGAGGAGGGCGATGACGAAGAGGAGGCTGCGGCGGACGGCGCGGCGGGCGGCGGCCGGGTCCAGGGTCAGGTAGGTGAGGTCGTCGGGGGCGTAGTGGAGGGTGACCGAACCGCCGAAGGCCCTGGCCGGGTCCTTGGGCGGGTCGGCCAGGCGGGCGGTGACGGTCGTGCCCCCGCCGGTGGTGAAGCGGACGAAGAGCCGGTGGACGGTCATGGGCCCGTCGTCGTAGTCCTGCACGGTCTGCGTGACGGCGATGACCTCGGCCCGGACCGGTACCACGGTCGCCAGCTGCGCCGACTCCCGGCGTCCCACGCGCAGTTCGTGGGGCAGGGCGGTGGCCGCGAAGAGGGTCAGCGCCGCACCCCCGCCGAGCAGCGCCCAGGGGTAGCCGTGCCGGATCGCGGTGTCCGTGACCAGCCCGGCGTACAGGAGGAAGGCCGCGAAGTGCGGCCAGCCGCGCCCCGTCAGGCCGTCCTCGGGCGAATAGGCGACCTTGAACCGGCCCGGTTCGCCCGGCGGGTGCAGGACGGTCACCTCCCGGCCGATCCAGGCGGTCTCCAGCATCATGCCGTGCTCGCCGTCGTAGGGCAGGGTGTGCTCCCGGCCCGTGGCCGGGTCGGGGAAGGCGAGCACCACGGGTATCCCGGCCGTACCGGCCGCGCCGTGCGCCGGCGGGCACACCTCGACCACCCGCCCGGTCACGCGTACGGCCCGCTGCCCGCGGGTGGCCCCGGCCAGCGCCAGCCCGTACCCCACCAGGGCCCAGACGGCGCAGACCGCGCACCCGAGCAGCCGTACCAGACCCCAGTCCATGCCCGCGCCCCCCCGTCGTCGCCGCGCGCAAGATCTACCACGGACGGACCCGGCCGGGTAGGGCCCAGGACGCACCGGGTCGGGGCGGGAAAGGATCAGACGGCCTCCACCGGACCGAAGAGCAGGCGGCCCGGGTGCGAGGGGTCGGTGCCGGCCCAGAACTCGTACCAGTTGGCCCGGAACTCCTCCCGGCTGATCCGGCCGTCGCCGTTCAGATCGAGCTGGTCGAAGGCGGCCGCGGTGTCCACGCCCCGGCCGCCGAACGTCTCGATCATCTGCTTGTACTCGGCGTGGTCGACCTCGCCGTCGCCGTTGGCGTCCACGATCGCGAACATCGCCTCGGCGGTCCCGTCGACGGCGTGGGGCATGGTGGGCAGGACGTCCACCACCCCGAGGACGTCGTCGAGCGAGACCTGGTCGCTCCCGTCGGCCGCGGCCGACAGGACCTGCCACCACCCCAGCATGGTCTCCCGCACGGCGTGGTCCTCGTCCCCCGCGCGGCCGGTCCACCGCCGGCCGAGGAGGACGAAGTCCTGTTCCGTCAGGAACCCGTCGCCGTCGACGTCCAGCAGGGCGAAGGCCAGGTCGATCTTCCGGCGCTGGAACTCGGTTGCCATCGTGCGTCCGTCCTCACCTGTCGGCCGTGGGCGCTCCTCGTCGCGACCGGCGGGCTCGCCGGGGCCGTCGAGAGCACTTCACTCTGAGGATGGTCCGCCCGGCGTGGTGGAAACCCGCACCGCAGGGGGAACAGACGAGCGGGTCAGCCCCGCGCCGCCGCCAGGATCACGTCCACCAGCCGGTCCGCGGCGTCCGGCCGGCCGTACGCCCGGGCCCGCTCCGCCATCGCGGCCCGGCGCACCGGGTCGGCCAGCAGCGGGCCGACCGCCTCCGCGAGGGCGTGGGCGGTGACGTCACCGAGCAGGGCGACGGCCGCTCCTGCCTCGGCCAGGTGGCGGGCGTTGTGGGCCTGTTCGTTGCCCGCGGAGGTGGCCAGCGGGACGAAGACGGCGGGCTTGCCGAGCGCCGTCAGCTCCGCGAGCGTGCCGGCGCCGCTGCGCGAGATCACCAGGTCGGCCAGGGCCAGGACGTCGGGCAGCTCGGCTCCGACGAAGCCGGCCAGGTGGTAGCGACCGGCGCGGACCGGGTCCAGGTGCGCGGCCGAGGCGCGCAGGGCGTCGACGTTGGCCGGACCGCACTGGTGGACGACGTTCGCCCGCTCCAGCAGCCAGGGGAGCACTTCCTGGACCACGCCGTTGATCTGGGCCGCGCCCTGCGCGCCGCCGGTGACGTAGACGGTGGGCAGGCGCGGGTCGAAGCCGGCCAGGCCCAGCGCGTCGACGGCCTTCTGCGGGTGCCCGGCCAGGACTTCGGGCCGGACCGGATTGCCGGTGACCACGGCCCGGTCCCGCACGTCGGCCGGCAGCAGCTCCAGCGAGGACTCCGACGAGACGGCGATCCGGGTCGCCGACCCCGCGAGCTTGCGGTTGGCCAGGCCCAGCCGGACGGTCTGCTCGTGCAGCACCAGGGGCACGCGGCACAGCCGGGCGGCGAGCCCGGCCGGCACGGCCACGTACCCGCCGGTGGCCAGGACCGCGTCCGGCTGGAAATCCGACACGATCGTCCGGGCCTGGGCCACGCCCAGCGGCACCCGCGCCATGTCCTTGAGGTTCGCGGTGGACAGCATCTTCAGCGGGTTCGCCGAGCGGCGGATCTTGCCGGTGGCGACCGTCTTGAAGGCGATGCCCTCGGCGGGGGCGACCTTGGCCTCCAAGCCCTGTGCGGTACCGATCCACAGGACGTCGAGGGTGCCGCCCGCGGCGCCGAGTCGGGCCTGCAGGGCGCGGACCGCGGTCAGGGCCGGGTAGGTGTGACCACCGGTCCCACCGCCCGTGACCAGCAGCCGGAAGGAACGAGGAAGGGAAGAGCTGTCCATCACGTCACCCTACTCGCCGGCCGCCGTCCGTTCCGCCACCCGCCCCCTGCCCCCACCGTGCACCCGGTCACCCGGCGGGCTGCCGGTCCGCCTTCGTACGCCCGAGGGCGACGGCCAGCAGCAGCGCCGCGACGACCACGATGGCCGCGTCGATCGCCAGGACGGTACGGACGCCGTCGAAGAGCGAGGCCCCGGTGGTGGCCAGCACGCCCAGCAGCGGGATGCCGATGGTGATGCCGACCTGCTGGGTGGTGGTGACCAGGCCCGTCGCCAGACCCTGCTCCTCGTCCGGTACCCCGCTGGTGACGACCACTCCGTACGAGATGATCGCGCCGAGGTGGAACATGCTGGCCACGGAGACGAACACGGTGGCCAGGACCGCGCCCGAGCCGGTGCCCACGCTCAGCAGGGCGGCGGTGAAGGCGCCCTGGCCCAGCAGCGAGCCGATCAGCGCCCGCCGGGCCCCGAACCGCCCGATCACCTTCGGCGCGTACGTGCCGGCCACGATCGACAGGACGCCCTGCACGCCGAAGACCAGGCCGGTGCGGAAGGAGGACAGCCCCAGCGTCTCCTGGAGGTAGAGGGTCAGCACGAACACGACCGTCGACATCATCGAGAAGGTCACCAGACCGCCCAGATTGCCCCAGGCGACCGTCCGGCGGCGCAGCATCGGCAGCGAGACCAGCGGCGCCGGGGAGCGCGACTCCACCACCGCGAAGGCGGCGAGCAGCGCGAGACCGACGACCAGGGTGCCCCAGACGTCCACGTCGCCGAAGCCGCGCTGGGCCGCCGTCGACAGGGAGTAGATGAGCGAGAGCAGTCCGCCGGTCACGGTCACCGCGCCGGGTACGTCCAGGCGCGGCCGCTGCGGCGTACGCGACTCCGGCAGCAGGCCGGGGGCGAGGACCAGCACGACCACCGCGGCGACCGAGAGCAGCCCCATGGTCGAACGCCAGCCCAGGGTGTCGGTCATCACACCGCCGAGGACCATGCCGATGGTGAAGCCGAGGGAGAGCAGGGTGCCGGAGATGCCCAGCGCCCGGTCGCGCAGCGGCCCTTCGGGGAAGGTGGTGGTCAGCAGGGACATCCCGGTCGGCACGATGACCGCCGCGCCCAGGCCCTGAAGGGCGCGACCGGTCAGGAAGGAGGCCGGGTCCCAGGCGAGGGTGGCGAGCACGGAGGCCGCGCCGAACAGCCCGAGGCCGGTGAGGAAGAGCTTGCGGCGGCCGTACAGGTCGGCGATCCGGCCGAACAGGAGCAGGAAGCCACCGGAGGGCAGGGCGAAGGCCGTGACGGCCCACTGGAGCGCCGAGTTGCCGAAGCCGAGGTCCTTGCCCAGGGCCGGCAGCGCCACGTTCAGCACGGAGAAGTCGAGCGCCACCATGAACTGGGCGGCGCAGAGCACGAAGAGGACCAGCTTGGCCCGGCCGGTCAGCCGGGTGTCCTCGGGGGCCGCCGGAACCGGTCCGGCGGTCGTCGTCTGGATGTCGATTGCCATGGCCACAGCCTCGCGGCCCGGGAATGGGCGTGGAGAGTGGGAACTTATCCTGTTGCCGACACCACCAGGCAGCGAGCAGGGGGACTTCGTGGCCACACCGATCGACCAGCACGACCAGCGGGGCGGGCCGGAGGGCCGGCGCCGCACGGAACTGCGCGAGTTCCTGATGAGCCGGCGGGCCCGGATCTCCCCGGCCGAGGCCGGCCTGCCCGACGGCGGGGCCCGCCGCCGCACCCCGGGACTGCGCCGAGAGGAGGTGGCCGTGCTCGCCGGCGTGGGCGTCTCCTGGTACCAGTGGCTGGAGCAGGGCCGGGACATCACCGTCTCCGGGCAGGTCCTGGACGCGGTGGGCCGGGTGCTCAAGCTCACCAGCGCGGAGCGCCGGCACCTGTACGCGCTCGCCGGGCTGAACCCGCCGGCCCTGGAAGTCGCCCCCGCCGACCGGGACATGTGCGACGGTCTGCAGCGGCTGATCGAGGCGTGGATGCCCTTCCCCGCGCACATCATGGACGCCTACTGGAACACCGTGATGTACAACGACGCCGCCGCGCTGGTGCTCGGCATGCGGCCGGAGATCGTGCAGAACTGCCTGATCGCCTTCTTCACCGACCCGCTCTACCGGGCGCGCGCCGCGGACTGGGAGGGCAACGCCCGCAAGGTCGTGGCGCAGTTCCGGGCAGCGTGCACGGAGCGGCCGGGGGACGAGGGCTTCCGGGCGGTGGTGGAGGAGGCCCGGGAGCTGAGTCCGGAGTTCGCCGAGCTGTGGGAGCAGCGCGACATCCGGCCCGGCGGCCAGCTGAAGAAGCAGATGGAGCACCCGGCCGTGGGCGCCCTGCACATCGAGACGACGCAGCTGCGGGTGCCGGCCCGCCCGGACCTGGTCATCGTGCTGCACACCCCGCTGCCGGACACCGGCACCGCCGAGAAGCTGGAATGGCTGGCCTCGCCGGAGGGGCGGCGGGGGCAGATGTATCCGGTGGCCGGCTGAGCCGGTGCCGGTGCCGGCCGCGGTGCGGCGCGGGCTCTGGGTCGGGTCGGGTGGACCGGTGCCGGCCCGGCTGGGCGGGCACCGGTCCGTCCTGCTCAGCCGATGTGGTACTTGTCGCCGTAGACCTTCCAGTCCAGCGGCGTCTTCAGCGTGAGGTTGCCCTTGCGCAGGAAGACCCGCTGGGCGGTGTCCACGCGACTGGTGTCGCCGTGCGCCTCCTCCTGCTTCATCGCCCAGACGCGGGCGTCCAGGAAGGCGTTGAGGTAGGCGCTCTGACTGCCGCCCCGGGCCGGGAGCTCGGCCTTGGCGAGGGCCTTCTTGCGGATGGCGCCGAAGCTGGTGCGGTCGTGGCCGCCGCCGTGCATCACCAGCGCGTCGTAGTAGATGAACTGGCCCAGCACGCCGACCCCGTCGGCCTTGCCCTGCTTGACGGCCGGGTTGAAGTAGACGCGGTCGCGCTCGTCGTTCTGGGCCCGCTGGAAGGCGCGGTCCGCGGCAGCCTTCTTCCAGTCCCGGACGAACGCGGCACCGAGGCCGGCGTGCGAGTCCGAGCCGTCCACCCGGCGCAGCGCCGGGAGGTACTTCGCCAGGACGTTGCCGGGCTTGCGCCGGGTGTACAGCTCGACGAGGTCGAGCATGTCGCCGGTGCCCGAGCAGAAGCCGACGAGGCCGGCGGTGTAGCCGCGGCCGTCGTCGATGTCCTCGATGTACCCGTACTGCGCCTTCCAGTTCAAGGAGGAGTTCTCGGCGCTGGACACCAGCTTCATGGCTATCTCCTTCTTCGCCGGATCGGCCAGGCTCAGCGCCGCCGCCCCGGCCTGCGGCGCGGCCGCCGCGGGGACGGGCGGGTCCGCGGGGCTCGCGGCGTAGGCCCCGACCGGGGCTGCGACCAGGGCGGCGCCGAGCAGGACCTGCAGGGCGGTCCTGGTCCTGGTCCGGCGGGCGTCGGTACGGCGGTGGGCCTGCGGCACGGGGGCTCCAAACGGGACGCTGGGGCATCTGGTGGGGCGACCTGCCTATCAGATGCGGACACCCGGCTCCCCGTCCGGGGCCTCAGTCGGTGACCTCGAGGCGGCCCGGACCGTCGAGCACGTGCGCGGCGGCGACGGACGGACGGCCGCGCCCGGCGGTCCGGCAGCCGATGCAGGAGGCGTGACCGCCGGCCGCCGAGGTGTCGCGGACCCGCCAGGAGCGCTCGGCGGCCGGCCGGGGGCCGGAGGGCTTGCCCCAGCCCGCCAGGTGCAGGGCCCAGGTGGTCAGCAGCGCGACGACGGCGAGCGCGCCGCTGGCCCACAGGCCCGGGGCCCAGTCGAGGCAGACGGCGGCCCCGGCGACCGCGGCCGCCAGGGTGCCGAGTGCGGTACCGGTCCAGCCGGCCACCGTGTGGCCGAGGTCGACATCGCCGTGGGCGCTCATGGGTTCTCCCGTTCGGGGCAGGGGGCAGGCAGGATGAGGGGGGACAAGACCATTTATCTCACGAGCTAAGTAACTTAGATGCTAAGGAGTATCTGCGTGCAGGGCAAGACCCGCCCCCCGGTCACCGTCGGTGAGGCGATCCAGCGGATGGACGCGTACGTCGCCCTCGGCATCGTCGGACAGCAGGAGGTGGCGCAGGCCCTGGGCCTGAACGTCACCGATCTGACCTGCCTGGGGCACGTCCTCGGTGCGGGGGAGGCCCCCCTCACGGCCGGCGAGCTGGCCGAGCGGGTGAACCTGACGACCGGGGCGGTGACGGGGGTCCTGAACCGCCTGGAGAAGGCCGGGTACGCCCGGCGCCGGCCCGACCCGGGCGACCGGCGCCGGGTGCGGGTGGTGGCCGACCCGACGGCCGCCGCCCGCCTGATCGCGCTGTACCAGCCCTTCTACGACCGGATCGGCGCGCTCTTCGCCCAGTACGAGCCGGCAGAGGTCGCGGTGATCGCCGACTGGTTCACCCGCGCCGCCGACGAGGCCCGCGCCCACCTCGAAACCCTCCGGACCGGGGCCCTCTGAGGAGGGGCGCGGGAATTTACCAAGATCGATTCTTCGGGTCAAGCCACGAGATGCAGTGGCGTGCCCGGATCTCCGCCGCGGGGTTTATTTGAAGCACGCCCCACCGGGAAATCCCGGAGGAGAACGAGAAGCCGGATGAATTCCTCTTCTCTCTCGCGGGGCCTCTTATAAAGCCCCCTTATTTGCGAGTGGAGAATCCGATGTTCGAGCTTTCCTTTACCCGTCGTGTCGTCCTCGCCGGTTCCTCCCTGCTGCTGGTCGGCGGCGGTGTGGCCCTGCCGGCCACGGCGATGGCCGCCCCGGCTCCCCAGCACGCGGTGACTTTCGTCCAGGACGACAGCGCCGACGGCATCGCCACCAGCGGCGACTCGAACGCGGAGAACACCACCGCCGGCGGCACCGCGACCAGCGGTGACACCAACACCGGTGTCGGGAACTGCAAGGGCAAGTGCACGATCACCACGGGCAACGCCACCTCGGGTGACGCCAGTGCCGACGCCATCAACACCGGTGACGCCACCGCGGTGAGCGGCGACGCCCACGGCACCGGCGGCACGGTCAAGAAGAACGACATCAAGAAGCAGCTGAAGGAGAACCTGAAGGCCAAGCTCGGCAAGTGATCCCACGAGCCACCCCGAAAAACCCGGATGCCGGAGAGGTCCTGCCTCTCCGGCATCCGGGGGTTTGCGTGCGCGTTTATCCGTGGGATCAGTGTTCCGCGGCGCCGGTGCGCGCGTCGGGGCGGCCCATCCACCAGTTGCCGGGGGCGGCGGGGTCGGTGCTGGACCAGTACTCGATCACCGCGGACTCGAATTCGGCGGGGGACAGGACGCCGTTGCCGTCCAGGTCCAGGTGGCCGAAGGCCTCGTCCAGGTCGGCCTGGCCGATCGCCGGGAAGTGGCTGCGTTGGAAGGCGTCGAACTCGTTCTTGTCCACCGACCCGTTCCCGTCCGCGTCGGCGATCGCGAAGAACGCCCGGGCCAGCGCACCGACGGTGGTGGCCGCGGCCTCGGGATCGGCGGCCAGGGTGAGGGTGCTGGTGACGAACTCCTGTTTGGTCAGGCGTCCGTCGGGACCGCCGACGTGCGGGGCGTGCAGGTCGCGCCAGATGGCGACGTACGCGTCGACCATGCGGGTGTGCTCCACCGAGCCGTGCGGGTAGCCGAGTTGGTCGGCGGCCCGGTCGCCCATGACGACGTGGTCGGCCTCGGTCAGGGCCCCGTCGCCGTCGGTGTCCAGCAGATCGAAGCCGTGGCTGATCTTGTCGCGCAGGATGTCCATGGCGGCGAAGGTAGCGCAGCCGCCCCCACCGCCGGAGCCGATCCACCTATCGGGTGACGGTGCCGTCCTGGCGGGCCTGCTCGTAGCGGGGGAGGAGGTCGCGGAGGTAGGTGGCGGGAGTTCGGCGGTCCTGGGCGCCGGGGCGGTGGAGGGTGAGGCGGCCGTCGGGGTGGACGCGGACCGTGGTGGTCGCGCTCCGGGGGATCGCGGGTACGGGGTCCGGTACGGGAGGGGCCAGGACGGGCACGGCGGCGGGGAACATGGCCAGGGCGCCGTCGGTGGTGGCGGCCGGCGGGCGGCCCGTGCGGTTGGCGCTGCTGACGTAGAGCACCGGGTGCGGGTCCAGGAGGGGCAGCAGCGGCTGCCACCGGGCGCCGAAGAGGAGCAGCCAGCCGTCCTTGACCGCGGGCGTCGTCCACGCGGGCACTCCGCCGCCGCGGACCGGGACCAGGACGGTGAGGTGTTCGGCGGCGAGGAGCCATCGGGTCAGGGCAGCCGTGCCCGGGTCCAGGTCCCAGACGTCGTCGAGGGCGTGGAGGGTCGCGGGATGGTGGGCCCAGAGGGCGACCGGCTGGTCGGTGGGGCGGCCCTTGGCGTCGTTCACGGCGCCCGGCCGGGTGGCGGTGACGACGTGGGTGAGCGGCGCCGGGTTGGGGAGGACCACGGCCGTACCGGCGGCCAGGGCCCGGGCGGCCTCCGCCGGCGACGCCGGGCCGCGCGGTTCGGTGTTCACCGGGTGGGTCCGGTCGCGCGGGTGAGGCCGTCGAGGTAGGCGGTGAAGGAGTCGTCGTCGACCACGGCCTGGCCGGTGCGGAAGGCCCGGGACTTGGCCCAGTCCAGGGCCGCGCCGGTCTGCTCGCGGTCGAGGCGGTACCCGAGGCGGGTCGCGACGGCCGTGACCACCCGCGCGCTCGCCAACTGCGTCAGCAGGACCTGCGGTTCGATGCCCAGCACCGCCGACGGGTCGTAGGGCTGGAACAACTCGGGGTGCACGAAGGGCGTGCCCGTGGAGAGCGACCCCACCCCGCTGCCGACGATCGGGGTGGTCACGCTCAGCGGCACCCCCGTCTCATGGGCCACCCGGTGCGCGATCCGCGGCAGTTGCCGCAGGTCGGGCGCGCTCCACCAGAGGTCCGCGGTCGGGCCCAGCAGCTCCGGCGCGTGCCGGGCGAGGAGGAACAGCAGCTGTTCGGTGGCCACCATGCCGGAGCGCTCCGCGATGCCCAGCCAGGAGCCGGACACCACCCGCACCCCGGCGGCCAGCGCCTGGAGGGTGTTGGCCAGTCCCAGCCCGAGGTCGTTGTGGAGGTGCGAGGCGAGCACCACGTCCTCGTCGCAGCCCTTCCGGACGGTGTCGAACATCTCCCGGCAGGCGCCCGGGAGTTGTCCGCCGACCGTGTCGGCCAGGACCACGAGCCCGGCCCCGGCCCCGGTCAACTCCTGTGCGTAGTGGGCCATGAGGGCGGTGTCCGCCCGGGAGGCGTCCGCGAGGCAGATGTCCACCGCGACCGACTCCTCCAGGTCCCGGGCCGCCTTGACCAGGTCGACCCCCGCCCGGAGCGCTTCGGCGGCCGGCCGGTGCACCATCACGTGTGCCATCGCCTCGGAGGCCGGTACCACGACCATCACCCGGGCGTGCCGGCTGCCGCGCACCGACGCGACCGCCTGGGCCACGTCCGGGCGCGCCCCCCGGCAGACCGCGGCCACGCTCACCGCTCCCTCGGCCTCCGCCGCCACCTGGCGCACCGCCTCGAACTCCTCGGCGCACACGGCGGGGAAGCCGGCGGCGAAGACGACGTGGCGCGGTCCGTCCGCACCGAAGACCCGGCCCGTCTCGTGGGCCAACCGCACCCGGAACCGCGGGCTCATGAGGGTCTTCGCCTGCGCGCCGTCGCGGGCGGACTCCTCCCACACCACGACCTTGCCGGCCTGAGCCGACTGTCGCACCAGGTCCACCGGAGCCTCCCGCCGCCGTCACCGCGCCCCGGTCGAGCACCTGCTCGACCCCGCTCCGGAAACGTTCTCCCGGCCGTGGCCCCGGTAGGCCGGGACGGACTGGAGGATCACCCGAAAGGGTGAGTTGCGGCTCTTCCGTGGACATCGGCAGTACGAGGGAATCCGCTGTCGCCACACGGGCGTTGACACGCCCTCCGGTGCGCCCGGATCATCTGGGAGAGCGCTCTCCCGCATGGTCGGGTGGTCCGGGCGGTCCGGACGGTGGCTCGGTGAGGGGTGGACATGCGCGACGTCGACGTCGAACGGCTGGCGGACAAGCTGGACCCCGGGCAGCGGGTGCGGCTGCTGACCGGCGGAGACACCTGGCGGACCCGTGCCGAGCCCGACATCGGGCTGGCGGAGCTGGTCTTCTCGGACGGCCCGGCCGGGGTGCGCGGACCGGGGTGGGACGAGCGGGCCACCTCCGCGCTGCTGCCGTCGCCCAGTGCGCTGGGCGCGCTGTGGGACGAGGAACGCGTGCGCCGGCTGGGCGAGTTGCTGGGTGAGGAGGCCCGGCGCAAGGGTGTGCACGTGCTCCTCGCGCCCACCCTCAACCTGCACCGCAGCCCGCTGGCCGGACGCCACTTCGAGTGCCTGGCCGAGGATCCGCTGCTCGCCGGCCGGACCGGAGCCGCGCTGATCCGCGGCATCCAGTCGCGGGGGGTGGCGGCCACCGCCAAGCACTATGTGGCCAACGACTCCGAGACGCAGCGGCTGACCCTCGACGTACGGGTCGAGGAGCGCGTGCTGCACGAGGTGTACCTGGCCCCCTTCGAGGCCGCCGTCCGGGCCGGGGCGTGGGTGGTGATGTCGGCCTACAACCGGGTCAACGGCACCACGATGAGCGAGAGCCCGCTGCTCGCCGAGCCCCTGAAGGGCACGTGGGCCTTCGACGGCCTGGTGGTCTCCGACTGGGGCGGCGTCCGCTCCGTCCTGGCCTCGGCCCGGGCGGCGCAGGACCTGGCGATGCCCGGTCCCGGCGGCCCGTGGGACGCGGAGCTGGCGGCGGCCCTCGCGGCGGGCCGGGTGCCGCCCGAGGCCATCGAGGACAAGGTCCGCCGCCTGCTGCGCCTCGCCGCCCGGGTCGGCGCCCTGCACCCCCGCGACACGTCGGTGGCCGACCTGCACCCCCGCGATACGCCGGTGGCCGACCTGCTCCCTGCGGCAGGAGGTGGGCCCGATGTGCACCCCCGTGACGCGCCGGTGGCCGGGGCGGCGGCCCCCGCCCGGCTCCGCCGGGACCTGCGGGAGGCCGCCGCGGCGAGTTCCGTGCTCCTCGAGAACCGCGGCGTACTCCCCCTGGACCCGGCGGCGTTGACGCGGATCGCGGTCATCGGGGCGCACGCCGAGGTCCCCCGCGTCCAGGGCGGAGGCAGTTCGGAGGTGTTCCCGCAGCAGGTCGTCAGCCCCCTGGACGGCCTCCGGGCGGCGCTGCCGCCGCACGTGCGGATCGCCCACGAACCCGGCCCGGCACCCGAGGGCGCCGGCGGGCAGGCACCGCTCGGTGCGCGGTACGCCCTCGATCCGGAGAGCGGCGCCCCCGGCGTCCGGCTGCGGGTACTCGACGCCGAGGGGACGGTGCTGGGCTCCTCGCACCAGCCCTCCGGGCGGCTGCTCGAGCCCGGACTGCCGCCCGGTGCGCACACCGTGGAGATCGCGGCGGTGCTGCACCCCGATGTCACCGGTCCCTGGACCCTGGGGCTGGGCGGCTTCGGCGCGCTCCGTCTCAGCGTCGACGGGGAGCTGCTGCTCGGCGGGGAGTTCCCGCCCGGGACCGACGATCCGGCGGTGATCCACGTCCGGCCGCCCCAGCACCTCACCCGCGTCCCGCTCACCGCCGGGTGCCCGGTCACCGTGGTCGCCCGGCGCGAGCTGGCCCGTGGTACCGGGCGGGCCACCGTGCTCACCGCCGCTCCGCCCCGGCCCGATCCGGCGGTCGCGCTCGCCGCCGCGGTGGCCGCGGCCCGGGCGGCGGACGCGGTGGTCGTGGTGGTCGGCACCACCGACGGCGACGAGTCCGAGGGCGCGGACCGCACGTCGCTGCGACTGCCCGCCCCCCAGGATGCGTTGGTGGCCGCGGTCGCCCGGGCCAACCCCCGGACGGTCGTCGTGGTGAACGCGGGCGCCCCGGTGGAGCTGCCCTGGCGTCGGGAGGTGGGTGCCGTGCTGCTGACCTGGTTCCCCGGGCAGGAGGCGGGCGCCGCGCTGGCCGACGTACTCCTCGGCCGCGTGGAGCCCGGCGGGCGGCTGCCGACCACCTGGCCCGCCGCCCTCGCGGACGCCCCGGTCCGGGCCACCGAGCCCGGACCGGACGGGCGGCTCCCGTATGCGGAAGGCCTGCACATCGGGTACCGCGGCTGGCTGCGCCCCGGCCACGACCGGGCCCCGGCGTACTGGCTCGGCCACGGACTCGGTTACACCAGCTGGGAGTTCGAGCGGATCGGCACCCCGGCGCCGCTGCCGGACGGGGGGTACGAGGTCCCGGTGACCCTGCGCAACACCGGCCCGCGGCGCGGCCGGGAGCTGGTCCAACTCCACCTCTCCCGGCCGGACTCGGAGGTCGAGCGGCCGGTCCGCTGGCTCGCCGGCTGGGCGACGGCGCAGGCGGACCCGGGGGAGCGGGTCACGGTCGCGGTGCGGGTGGCGGGCCGGGCCCTGGAGCACTGGTGCCCACGGGCCCGGGCCTGGCGGACCGAGCCGGGCGCCTTCACCGTCCTGGCCGGCCGCACGGCCGGGGAGCTACCGCTCCGGGCGGCGATCGAGGTCTGAACGCGGGCGGTTACAGTGCCGCCATGGACGCAGCGAACGCGGGTACCGGGGGCGGCGCGGGCACCGGGACGGCTCCGACCCTGGAGGACGTGGCGCGTGCCGCCGGGGTGTCCCGGGCCACGGTGTCCCGGGTGGTCAACGGGGTCCGGAATGTGGACCCCGCCATCCAACAGGCGGTCCAGCGGGCGGTCGCCGCGACCGGTTACGTACCCAACCGGGCGGCCCGGTCGCTGGTGACGCGGCGGTCCGGCGCGGTGGCGCTGGTGGTGTGCGGGGCCGGGGCGGACACCGACCGGGTGTTCCAGGACCCGTTCTTCGGGCGGGTGGTGAGCGGGGTGGTACGGGCGCTGCGGCCGCGCGGGGTGCATCCGGTGCTGCTCTTCGCCGACGGGGAGGCGGACCGGGCCCAGGTGCTGGCCCACCTGACCCAAGGGGGTGCGGACGGCGCGCTGATCGTCTCCACCGACGGCCGGGACCCGCTGCCCGCGCTGCTGGCGCCGGCCGGGGTGCCCGCGGTGCTCTTCGCGCGTCCGGCGCCGGGTGTCGTACTGGACTGGGTGGACCTGCGGCACCGGGAGGGCGGCGCGCTGGCGGCCCGGCACCTGCTCGACCGGGGCTGCCGGCGGCTCGCGGTCATCGGGGGCCCGGCCGACCTGCCGGCCAGCCGTGAGCGGGTGGCCGGCTTCCGGGAGGAGCTGGGGGGCGGACCGGTCCGGGTGGCCGAGGCGGACTTCACCCTCGACGGCGGTGAACGGGCCATGCGGACGCTGCTGGACCAGGAGCCGGAGCTGGACGGGGTGTTCGCCGCCAACGACCTGATGGCCCAGGGAGCCTGCCTGGTGCTGCGGGAGCACGGCCGGGGAGTCCCGCAGGACGTGGCGGTGGTCGGCTTCGACGACTCGGGCGCGGCGGGGTTGGCGGGGGCTGGCCTGCGGGCGGGGTCTGTCGTGCCTGCAGGGTCTGCCGCGCCTGCGGGGGCGGCCCCCGATGCCGATCGG